>CALVKL010000113.1 GCA_944332695.1 uncultured Bacilli bacterium | reverse complement strand
CAAGCCGCAGTCCACCGTGCAGAACAGATGGTGGAGCTGTTCGAGGATAAGAATAAGGGCGGCTACTTCATGACCGCTTTCGATGGAGAGCAGCTCATCGCCCGACCAAAGGAAACCTATGACGGAGCGATGCCCTCCGGCAACTCTGTTGCGGCCATGGTGCTGCAAACCCTGGCATCCCTGACAGGGGAGCAGGAATGGCAGGCAGCGGCAGACCGGCAGCTTTCGTTCCTTGCCGGGGAAATCGGGGAATACCCTTCCGCCAGCTGCTTTGGCGTGCTGGCGATGATGGAAGCCCTGTATCCCCACCGGGAACTGGTCTGCGCCACAAGTGACGACCTGCCTGATGAATTGAAGGACTATCTGAGGTCGCATCCAGCGGATGATCTGCATATCCTTCTGAAAACCAAGGAGTACGCAGAAGCCCTTGCGGAGTGCGCGCCGTTCACCAATGACTATCCCATCCCAGAGCAGGGGACCATGTATTATCTCTGCGAAAATGGTGTCTGCAAAGCACCGGTATCTGAGTTTCGGATGTTGAAGATATAGTTTAGGGGAGCATATGCTCCCTTAAACTATATGATTTCAAAAGAAATAAGTATATATGGTCACCTTTTACTTTTTTACGACATATATCAATTGGATGAGTTCCCAAATCGATGAAAAGAAGAACAAGAAAATTGTAAATTCTGGTTGCAGCGTAGGGCGTTAAGTTGTAAAATGAGTATCAATGGACACTAATTGTTTAGGAGGTGGGATTATTGCGAAAAGATTATATACACGAGCAGCTATTGAAAAAAATGGCCGAGTTTTCCCTAGAACGTGGGAATCAATTATTAAAAGATGGACTTACTAATGCCGAAGCAAATGCAACCGTACAGGCTGAAGTCAACGACAAGTTCTCCGAATCTGCAATAGTACAATTTATTGAAGATACTGCAGATGGTTGGGTTGCAAAGGCGTTCAGTGACATGGATGATAAATTAACCTCGAGCAATGCTTCTATGCAATCGTTTCTTCAGCATAATAGCATGTTGTGGCGAGATGGGTTTGATAAATCTGAAATGTTATACTTGATGATTCTGGAAATGTCAGATCATTATCAAGCCTACTACTTAGATCTATCTGATAAAACGCATAATGCTCTGAAAAACCGATATTATGTACTTCGCAAACTGCACGGTCGAGCCTGCCAGCAATTTTATGAAATACTTTGGTTATTGCGCGGAGGATTTGCAGATGGGGCATACGCACGGTGGAGGTCGTTATTTGAATTAAGTGTTATTGCAGAGTTTATTAGCCAAAATGATGAGCAGGTAGCAAAAGCTTTCGTTGATTCGGTCAAGACCAATGAAGTAAAGGATTATGGATGGGCAAAGAACGCACAATGCTTTGCAAGTTTAAAGCCGAAAGCAAGCGTTACATTTGAGATGATTCGTAGTCAATGCACTACTATAACAGAGGATTGGAAAAAAGCGTATAAGGAATCTTGTCAAGTTGTCCATGCGTCTCCTTTAGGGACACTAGGACGCATGGGGAGCCCGAATGAAAACAGAGTTATTTCTACAGGGTCAAGTGATTATGGATTGGCACCCCCCGCAGTGAATTCAGCTATCTCGCTAATGCATGTTACGCTTTTCTATTTTGGACTGTTGAGTCAAATGGATAGCCGTGCAATGATTCGTACCATTCAAAAATGGTTAGATAACCTTATTGACTGTTATACTTCAATTAACTCTCGTTCATTCTCTCTGGAGGAAATATCCGATAATCTACCGCAAACATATGAATGAGATCATCCGGTAAAAATACTGAGCCGTTCAACCAGCGATGGTTGGACGGCTTCGCAATATAATTCATTTGAAAGGGGAGCGATTATGAACATCCGAAAGAATATCGATTACACTCAACTGTATGCAGCTATCGATTCTGCAATGGAAGCTGCCGAAAAAAAGCAGATGGAACTGTACTGTGAAATCGGAAAAGCTGTGTGCCAACGGAGTGAGAAAGGCGCGGCAGTTGCCGCAGCCGCTTATCTGAGCGAACACAATCCGGATGCTCAGGGCTTCTCTCCCCGGAATCTTCGCCGGATGCGTGATTTTTACCGTGCTTATGAGGATCAACCGGCGCTGCTGTCCCTGGCGTTGCAGATTGGCTGGACGCAGAATGTAGTGATTATGGAAGCAGACCTGTCTATGGAACAGCTGAAATGGTATCTCAAAGCAGAAATACAGTTTGGCTGGTCTAAAGCAGAGTTGACCGAGAAACTTACATACAATGCACATGAATGATTGTTCTCGCTCCTGACGATGAAGCGTGTTATATTGAGAAACGGAAAGAAGCAGCGGATCAGAAAAAGTCTGGCAGTTTCCTGTGTAGGGAAAATAGAATCCGGCATCTGATTACAATGGTCAGATACCGGATACGATCAAAGAGAGATAACGGACGGCGATGGAATTTTGCGCCATATCACATGTTTACAATGAAACAGACGGTTTTCATGCGATGTTAGCAAAATGTTTTTGAGTCAGATTATCGATTCAGATACCAGACACCGAGGTTCAGGTATGCGGCAAAGGAAAGCCAGAGCAGATATGGGATTTGGAGCTTCGCAGAAAGCGGATCTACCTTGTGAAACAACAGAATCATCCATAAAACTAAGAACAAAAGTATTAGCAGCCAGAAAAAAGCGAAAAGATATGCTTGCGCATTGAAGAAAATCAGACTCCAAAAGAAATTGACAATCAGCTGTGTGATATAAACGTTCAAAGCCATGCTTCGCTCTGTGGACTGCGGGGACAGATAGATTCTTACGGCGCCGATTCCCATCAGCGCATACAGAACGCCCCAGACAATCGGAAAAAGGAAAGCTGGAGGAGACAGAGGCGGCTGCGAGATACTTGTGCTGAAAATCTGCATGCCATCCCTTGACAGCCAACCCGAGAGGGCGCCAATGGATTGCGTCAGAAGAATCCCCAATGCATACTGTTTCCATGTTTTTGTTTTCACTGACAATCACCCTGAGATAGGGTATGATAAAGCAAGGCAGGGTATCCCTGCGAAGCCAGAGCAATTCCAGCTGGAATGATGTAGTTACATATTTGGCTGTTCTGCCAAAGCCTTAAATACTTGCATCCAAAAATCGTTGCAGAAGAGCCTAAAGTGTGATATAATAAACAAAAAGGATGAGGGGGTGTGCGTCATGCGTGATGTTGAAACGATTGTACGGGAAGTTAACAGTTCCATGGCAATGGAAGGTATGCCGCTGTACTCCGAGGACAAAGACAGAATCCGAAAATACCTGTTAAATCCTGGCAGTTTGGAGAAGATCGTGAGTTCCCTGGTTGAAAAGCATACAGTTCCGATTCATCAGAGGAAGACGGTATGATGCCGGACTACAGCTATGCTTACGAGTGGGATCAGGAGTATTGCTATCCAAATTCCAATGTGCTCATCAACAAGCTGAATATTCAGGATGCGGATGCGCTTCACACAGCGGAGCGGGAAATTACTTCCCTTCGGCTGGCGGCAGCCAAAATGCAGCCGGTCAAAGGTAAATTTGATCTGTGTCACTTGCAAAAGATCCACGCGTATTTGTTTGGAGACATTTATGGTTGGGCAGGAAAGCTGCGCCATGTGAATATCGCAAAGGGCAATCAGTTCTGTCTGGCGATGAATCTGGAAACCTATGGAGGCAACCTGTTCCGAAAGCTGGAGCAGGAGCGATATCTGATTGGTTCAACGAAATTCGTTCCTCACAGACTGGCCTATTATTTCAGTGAGATCAATGTTCTGCATCCCTTCCGAGAAGGTAACGGCAGAACCCAGCGGTTGTTTATTGAGTATCTCGCGTCTGTGGCCGGATTTCGTGTGGATTTTTCACAGGTCAGCACAGAAGAAATGATGATTGCCAGTGCGGATTCCTTTGCCTGTGATTACGAAAGCATCAACCGGATGTTTGAGCGAATAACGACACAGATTCAGGAAGAAGAACAGAAAGAGAATATTCGATTGTTTTTTGGAAACAGGGGGAAGCCGCTTGCATGGCTGCGGGAAATAAACCTGTGACATGTCGAAACTTGCGAAAGGTTTTCTTGCTTTTTTTCTGTTTTTTTGAACCAGAAAACAGCCCGAAAAATGTGCATCTAAAGTGTTGCAAAGACACAAAGAAAACCACCGTTTCAGTGATGAAAGCGGTGGTTTTTCTTACTTTTTGCGGCAGTTTGGAAATGCCCCTCTATTGATTTTGGGCCAATTTTGGGCCAATGCCCGTAAAAATCGTTTTTCAGGGCCACACCAGGCAGATAATGCCTGGCTTTATTTATGCCTTTTTTCTTAGCAGCACATCAGCGATGCACTCAGATGCCTTTGCCTTGTTTTCCTCTATGATGTGGGCATAGAAGTTTTCTGTTGTACTTGCACTTGCGTGTCCCAGCTGAGCCGCCACAGTGACAATGTCTGTTCCGTTTGCCAGCAGCACAGAGGCCACCGTGTGCCGAAATGCGTGTGGGTTGATATGGGGCAAGCCGTGGCGTTTGGAGAAGTCGAGCAGCCAGCCTGTAATGCTGTCCGGGTTCATGTGCTCTCCGTTGTCCTGGGTGAATACATAGCCAGTATGCCGCCACCGATCACCGTTGGCGAACTGTAGTAGAAGCTGCTCCCTGCGGTATTGCCTCAACAGATCCATGGTTTCCCTTGGCAGGTTCAAATAGCGGATATCGCTGGTCTTTGTGCTGCTTTCATAGACGCCTTTGCTGGGTGACACAATCAAAGCCCGATCTATGGTTAGCCGGCTTTTTTGGAAATCAACCTTTTCCCACTTCAGACCCATAATCTCGCCCCGGCGGCAGCCGGTGACCAATAGCAGATGGGTGATCAAACGCCACTTCAAGGGTTCAGCCTCCAACGCTTTCAGTATTTCGGAAATTGTTTCCGGCTGGAAGTAGTTGGGGGCTTTTTTTGTTGCCTTCGGCGGTGTGGCCTTTGCTGCTGCATTGTAGGGGACAAGCATTTCTTTTTCTGCCTGGGCAAGCACAATGGAAATCAGATGGTGATAGGCCAATACTGTACGATCTGAAAGAGGATCACTGTCCTTTTTAACCGTGAATACATCAGCCAGTTTTTTCCCCATGGCCTGTGCTATGGCAGCGGCTTTTCCCTCCTGTATGGGATTCCCGCGAGCTGCGGTGCTTACGGTGGATGCCGATACTCCAGAAGCTGCGGCAATGGCGGCCCTGCTCTTTTTGTTTGCCTTCATCCATGCGGCAAGGTCAATCTTTGCTGTGGCGTGTCCGCTGCCGATTCTAATTCCCGGCTCGGAAAGGTTTTTGTAAAAGCTGTTCAGGTGCTGGGGCCGAATATCGGCAAGCTTCAGATGCCCGATGGCCTGGTTAATGCGGATGAGTAATTCTTTGTACCGATCCAAGGTTTTTGCCTTTAGTCCTGCCCGCTCCTTCAGATCCAGAACATAGCTGGCATATTCTGCAAAGGTCTGCCGGTTATCCAGGGCAAAGCCCTGCTCAATACTGCGCTCAAAGTCGGCAGCGGCCCGCTGGACGGCTTTTTCGATCTGCCGGGCCGTCATGCCGGGTTCCGGCTTATAGGTCATTCTGTGGCGGATGCGCTTCCCGGAGGTATCAAAGCCAGAGGAAACGGTGATTCGGTATGTGGTTCCTGTTTTGCCGGTGATTTTCTCAATTGTTGCCATTGTATACCACCTCTGTGCGACTCATTGATGAATCTAGTGTTCCTTGTAGTGGAAGAGGTAACCAAAACCATCGGTTATTTTGTCGTGGTAAATGCAATTTCTTGCAAATTCAGAGACAAGAAAATTATCAATTGCTTTTGAGATTTCAGAGGCTTTGAATCTTACAAAATCGTAATGGCTTATTCTTTCTTTTTCAATATCCCAGGGTTCTTGCTGTGCCTCTTTGAGGTCGTCAAAATCTAAAATGATTTGATGATTTTTCTCTAAGTCTGACACTAGAAGATCTACTAGAGCTGGAACATTTGCGGCATATAGATCAGCGAAGCGTGGTAATGAGGAATTACTATAACCATCTGGAACATTCAATTTTTCTATTGCCTCGCTCCGTGTTTGCATTGCCGCCTGCCTTTCGTCTGACGTATATTGCTGTGGGTGAGTAATTATGTTAAGCGAAGTCTCAATTTTACGCAGATTGTTTAGAAAATAAATGCTATTTTCGGATAATCCGAGTTCGCTTGATGCACATGGATTCACATGGTGATCCTCGGACAGTCCACAGAGCCAGTCCAATGTAACCCCGTAATGCTTTGCCAACTTTGCAACGTCCATGTAGTTTACTTTTCTGCTTCTCTCATCGCTTTCCAAGTCTGCAATTAAGGAAGCGGAAACGCCGGTTGCTTCCTGGACTGCGTTCATGGTCTGCTTTCCATGAATGTTATGGACTGTCCTCGCATCCTTAAATCGTTCTGCTCTTGTCAGTGTACACATAAAGCCTCCAATTCCAAAAATAGAAAAGTTAAACAATAATTCCGAATATATAATTTAATTGTGATATGTGGCAGAATATTGCTGAATATTGTATACTTGGAGCAACAGCAACAAGTATTCTAAAATCAGAATACTATAGATTGCATTATATGTCAACAACAATTTTTTATGAATGGAGGCCCAAATGAGTAATACAGCAAATATAGAAATTCGGATGGCTGCAAAAAATGCCGGGATTCGATTGTGGCAGATTGCTGAGCGATTTGGCGTGAATGATGGCAATTTCTCCCGGAAATTACGCCATGAACTTCCGCCACAGGAGAGGGAAAAAATTCTGAACATCATTGATGAGATGGCTTCAGAGAAAGCGGGTGTGGTCTGATGCCCAATATGGTGACTGTTCGTGAAGCAGTCAAGCGTGCCAGGGAGGACGGTTTCCCCATTTCGGAGTACACCCTCCGGCAATGGATACGGTGTGGTGAAATCCCCGTGAGGAGGGCGGGAACTAAGATCCTGATTTTCTATCCGAACCTTGTACGCTACTTACAGTGTGATGATGGCGGCGATAATAAGCCCGCCACCGTGGCGGCTTCTCCTGGTATTCGACGCGTAGATCTGTGAGGTGATGCGGCATGAAGAAACCGAAGCCGGAACAACTCTCGACGGCAAGCATCCTCTGTATTGTAACGAGCCCGAAATTCCTTAAAAGTAACCGCAGTAGCCTCTGCCATAACATTGTCCCCCTTCATCTGGTGACGATATTATCTCATGGAAGCTGTCCTATATTTCGGACTGTTACAAGATATGGTGACTTGCTGAGTTAAGTCGATAAGCACAAATTTAATTTTGGGTATATTCCCTCATTTTTAACAATTATGCTAGCTGGTATGCTTCATGGTACAGCATCGTAAGACATTTTCAACAAACACACTAATATTTAAGCTAACCGATACAAATTCGAACTACATCCCCCATTTCCCCGGTAGCGGGACTCCTTTTGCAGGAGCCCCGCGTTTTTCAGGTCCTGGATGGCCCGGCGGGTAGTGGATTCGGAA
>CALVKL010000112.1 GCA_944332695.1 uncultured Bacilli bacterium | reverse complement strand
AATTAAGTGGTAGGTTAAAAGATTAATTAACGAATAGATGCCGGTTTGATCGTGTAAATTCGACTCGTCTAAATTCAAATTCCATTTAATTTCTTTAGCTTTCCCTAATTGATACATTGAGTGATTATACATGGCTAGTTTATCTTCTTTATTTTTAAAATCAACAGATTCTTCGCATAACTTAATGACAGATTTATAGTCTCCTATAATATAAGCATTCAATAAATCAATTTTACCTTTACACTGATTAAAGGTTGATTCATACCGATAGTCCATAACAAATTGTTTAATTTTCTTAAAACCTTTTCGCTGACATAAAATTAACATCATATGAACTAAATGATCTAAGCTATAGATGGCCAGTAAAGGAATTTGCTTCTCTCGACTAAAAGAAAGTGCTGTTGTATAGTAATGATTGGCTTGTTGCAACTCTCCCATGCATTCATAAACATAACCTAATTCCCCTAAAACATAGCCTTTTAATAAATGATTCTCATCTAAGTACTCTAAGGCACAATGACATTCCACTAAATAAATCGCAGCTAAACTATAAAATTCATGTTCGAAATAATAGCGAGCCGTTAAAATTAATACAGGTACTAAATAGTCAAACTTCTGATTTTCACGATAATCCGTTAAAAGTTCTTCAACATTTGATTCTTCTTTTTCAAGCTCCTCATATAATACTTGTTTAATGCTTTTATAATTTTGTAAAAGATCACATGATTCTATGAAGTAATCAATTAATTGTTCTCTTGATACAATTTCCTCCACTTAGATTTCCCCCTACCTCAGTTAAACGCTTTCACATAAAGCTAATTATACTAATTAGCCCTTTAAAAATACATAGGATATATTGTGAGATTACCACGAATTAATTTCCTATAAAGTGTTTTTACCGAGTTCTTCTACTTAAGCCGATAAAATATCTCATCAATTTCCTCTTTTTGATAAGCAAATAGGATTGTTTCTTTGAGGCTGTTTAAACAGACTAATCTTTTTAATTATTAAGTCATCGTCATTTTTTCTAGACTCATTCCTCTCAAACTTATATCTTCCGATGATTTCTTAAAAATTATCATTATAAGTCATAATATTTATCATCCTTCAAAAAAATGCATAATAAAAAAATAATCTCCAAATTAAAATTTTATCTTCTACTATGAAAATAAATACAAACTCCCTCCACGAAGGCAGCTTTGAAAAGACCTCCCTTGTAGGCCTCGAATCTTATCATAAAATACCGTCAAAAGAAAGGCGACCTTCGACAATATTTGTTTGTCTTTAGCTGTTTTAAATTCCTTATTTTTTACGATAATAAATTATCCGACTCACTTTACCGTTGAATGTTCATCAACTCTATATCCTAAAGCAGCTAACTTTTTCAGGTATGAGTTAATTTTTTTCTCGGTATTAAATTGATGGTAGTAGTCGGATCCTAAATCAATAAATTCCTGGCCATCTTTCAACATATGATAGATGGCTATTAAAATAGAATGAGCGACCGCTAAGGTGGCTCTATTTTTTCCTCTTTTGACAGCGATTCGTTGATATTGGGCATGAAAAAAGCTATTTTTATTTTTAGAGGCTGATTTCGCAACTTGAGCGAGTGTCGATGTCAGTATCTTGTTTCCTTTGCGGGTTTTCCCGCTTTTTCTTTTGCCCGCACTTTCATTATTTCCAGGAGCTACACCTGCCCATGAAGCGAGATGTCCTGCACTGGGAAACTGATTCATATCCAATCCAATTTCAGCTAAAATAATTTCTGCACTCTTCTTTCCGATGCCAGGAATTTGTTCAAGTTTCTTAATGGCTTCCCAATACTCTGCCATATACGTATCAATGATGATGTCCATCTCTTCAATTCTTTCGGATCATTCGCGAAGATGTGTGAGAACTTGTTTCATCATCGTTTTTTGAAAAGGGGTTATTATTCCTTCCATCGCCTCTGTCACCTCTTTAACAGAAGCTGATATCCGACTGATTATTAAGGTTTCAGCTGTTTTTTCATCCATCATTTCATCATTGTTTAAAACATAATCTAATAGATTCATGGTTGTTTTACCTGTTATCGTTGAAAGAATCGAACTGATTTTAATATTGGCACCTTCTAACATTTTTTGAAGCCTGTTAAGGGCGCGGGCTCTTTCTTCAGTTATTGCCTTCCGATAACGTGTCGCTTCTCTTAATTCGCGTTGTTCACGACTTGGGATAAAACTTGATTTAAGTAAACCGTGACGGAGTAAATCAGCTAACCAAGCACTATCCAATACATCTGTCTTTCGGCCAGGAACAGCTTTAAAGTCTTTGGCATTAACAACCATATACTTTAATCCGCGCATTTCAAAAATATTGACAAGAGGTTTCCAATAAACAGAAGTCGACTCCATCGCAACCATTTCACATTTGTTTCCTTCAAGCCAATCAACCATCGCTTTGATATCTTTTGTTTTGGCACTAAACTCCTTGATTTCTTGCTTATGGCCTTTACACAAACAAGCCACCCATTTCATCTTGTGCACATCAATCCCACAACACGTTTGGTAAACAACATCCATCGTTTAAATTCTCCTTTGAATATAATTGACGTACAATATCAACTTCATGATTATTATTCTACTATGCGTCCTCAGGGACAAAATGTGGTTCAAAGAGAAGTTGTCAGGACAGTCTATATATCGGTCTATTCGATCCAAGAAACATCGTCCTTGATTGTACAACGTATTGTGGACGATTCTAAAAATAACATTCAATGCACCGTTTATTTTCGTTTATTGTGGTGCCCTCCAGGCATGATGGTCTATATACAATGAAAGTTCTGCTTCATTATGGTGGAGGTTCAATCAAAAAAACTAAACTGTATGAAACGGTACTGACTTCGTTAAACGATGCAAACATCGAAGTGATCGAATTACCTGGGGTTCAACCGAATCCACGCCTTTCACTTGTTCGTGAAGGGATCAAGATGTGTCGAGAACAAAACATTACCTTTATTTTAGCTGTAGGTGGTGGAAGCGCCATTGACTCAGCGAAAGCCATCGCTGCTGGAGTTCCTGATGAGGGAGATGTTTGGG
>CALVKL010000111.1 GCA_944332695.1 uncultured Bacilli bacterium | reverse complement strand
CCCGCCGCATCCTTGCGTGAATTACCCAGATACCGTATTATGACAGTACAAAGAAAAGGAGGCTGCGCATATGAAACTGATCTTCAAAATCCTTACCGTCCCTGTCACGCTGGCAATCGACCTGTTTACGCTGATCTGCATAGGTATCATCTCCTGCTCTGCAATGCTTCTCCGGCTGGTCAGTGGAATTATCGGCATCCTCGGCATAGCGGTTCTGGTGACGTATTCCCCAAAAAATGGGCTGATCCTTCTGACCATCGCGTTCCTGTTCAGTCCCATGGGACTGCCCATGATTGCGGTTTGGATTCTGAGCGTGCTTCAAGGTATGTCGGGAATGTTGAAAAGCATCTAAATTCAAGCTCCGGTGTCAACATGGCACCGGAGCCTTTTCTCTATACTCTGATATAGATAAGCGTTCTTAATGAAAAGCAAGCGACAACTTGATTTTATTCTTTCCTCGAAGTATACTGTTACTGTATTCTCTTTTGTGATAAACTACAGAACACCTTTATGCTTTGGGGGAAATACAGATGACAGATGCACAGCAGAAAGCCGCAGCCAAGCAGTTCGTGAAGGACTGGACAGGCCACGGTGATGAAAAGCAGGAAACCCAGCGGTTTTGGATTGCGTTGCTTCAAAATGTGTTCGGTGTGGAGCAGGCAACAAATGCAATCGAATTTGAAGTGCCTGTGAAGCTCAGCCATACCAGCTTTATTGATGGCTATTTGAAGGATACCAACGTTCTGATTGAGCAGAAGGGCGCAGACATTGACCTGAGAAAGGGCTACAAGCAGAGTGACGGCTCCATGCTGACCCCTTTCCAACAGGCACGGCGTTATGCTGGTTATCTGCCCCACAATATGAATCCCCGATGGATTGTGGTTTGCAACTTCAAAGAGTTTCACATCCACGACATGAACCGCCCCAATGATACCCCTGAAGTGATTGCGCTGTCGGAACTGGAAAAGGAATACCACCGCTTGCAGTTCCTGGTAGACACGGGAAATGAGCGTATCCAGAAAGAAATGCAGATTTCTTTGCAAGCTGGCGAGTTGGTAGGAAAGCTGTATGATTCTTTGCTCAAACAGTACAAGAATCCCTCCAATCCTGCCTCTCTGAAAAGCCTGAATATGCTCTGCGTTCGCCTGGTGTTCTGCCTTTATGCTGAGGATGCGGGCATCTTTGGCAAGCACGGAATGTTCCATGATTATCTGCAAAACATTCCTGCAAGCGGCGTTCGGAAAGCCTTGGTAGAGCTGTTCCGAATCTTAGACACAAAGCCAGAAAACCGTGACCCGTACCTAGCAGATGATAACCCTACCCTGGCAGCGTTTCCCTATGTGAATGGCGGTCTGTTTGCGGATGAAAACATTGAGATTCCGCCCTTTACGGAGGAACTCAAAACCCTGCTGCTGAGCAACGCCAGCGAGGACTTTAATTGGTCTGAAATCAGCCCTACCATTTTCGGTGCAGTGTTTGAATCCACCTTGAATCCCGAAACTCGCCGCAGCGGCGGTATGCACTATACCTCCATTGAGAACATCCACAAGGTAATTGACCCGCTGTTCTTTGACGGTCTGAAAGCTGAGCTGGAAGAAGCACGGGGCAAAACTGTTGCGGGCGGCGCACGTTCAAAGGCAATACAGGCATTCCATGAGAAGTTAAGCAAACTGACTTTCCTTGACCCTGCCTGTGGCTCTGGCAATTTCCTAACTGAAACCTATCTCTCCCTCAGACGGTTAGAGAATGAGATTATCCGTGAGATTTACGGCGGTATTGAGGGTCAGATGGCAATGGGTGAAATGGCTGCGGAAATCATGGATTCTCTTGAGATTAAGGTTTCCATTGGTCAGTTTTATGGTATTGAAATCAATGATTTTGCTGTGACCGTTGCCAAAACCGCCCTCTGGATTGCGGAAAGCAAGATGCTGAAGGAGACGGAAGAAATCGTGCATATGCACATGGACTTCCTGCCGCTTACCAGCTATGCAAATATCGTTGAGGGCAACGCTCTGCGGATAGATTGGGAAGATGTGGTTCCCAAGGAAAAGCTGAATTATATTATGGGAAATCCGCCCTTTGTGGGGGCACGAATGATGGAACAAGGGAGTACTCAGAAGAAGGAAGTTCAAGACATCTTTGGCAATATCAAAGATGTTCAGGATCTTGATTATGTAACCTGTTGGTACAAGTTAGCTGCACAGTACATTCAGGGAACAAAAATTGAGGTTAGCTTTGTTTCCACAAATTCCATTTGCCAGGGTGCGCAGGTTCCTATTTTGTGGAATGTATTGTTCAGTGATTTTGGAGTGCATATAAATTTTGCTGTCCAGACATTCAAGTGGGGCAGCGAGTCTAATGACCAAGCTGCCGTGCATTGCGTTATAGTCGGTTTTTCAGTCTTTAACCGTACTTTGAAACTTCTGTTCTCAACAGCACAAAAGGCCAAGGTTGTCCAAAATATCAGCCCATATCTCACCGAGGGCAGCGACACATTTGTTGCGGCATCAAAGGATGCCCTTTGTGCCGTGCCCAAGATGATTTTTGGCAATCAGCCCCGTGATGGTGGTCATTTTATATTAACAGAAGAAGAGCGTACAGCGATTCTTACAGCAGAACCTCTTCTCGAAAAATGGATTCATCCATACATGGGTGCAGACGAGTTCATTAAAGGAAAGAAGCGCTATTGCCTTTGGCTTGTGCATGCCACCCCAGCTGAAATTAAGAAGAGCAAAATCCTCTATGAAAAGGTGGAAGCCGTTCGGCAGTTCAGACTGGCATCCAAGGCCAAAACAACAAATGGATATGCAAAGGTTCCTAACTGCTTTGCTCAGATGACTCAGCCAGAGAATGTGGCGTATTTACTTGTTCCCCGTGTATCCTCCGAAAAGCGAAAATATGCACCAATAGGATTTATGGATTCCAACATAATTTCCTCTGATGCCGTTCAGATTATTCCAAGTGCAACCATGTATCATTTTGGTATCCTTACTTCCAATGTTCACATGGCATGGATGCGGACTGTCTGCGGTAGATTGAAGAGCGATTATCGCTACTCGAAAGAGGTCGTCTATAATACATTTCCTTGGCCCACTCCTACGGAAGCACAGAAAGCAAAAATTGAGCATACCGCACAGGCTATCTTGGATGCCAGAGCAATGTATCCCGATTGCAGTCTTGCAGACCTCTATGATGAAGTTACCATGCCACCTGAGCTTCGCAATGCACATCATCTCAATAATCGTGCTGTTTGGGAAGCCTACGGAAAGAAATGGAATATTTCATCCGAAACCGAGTGCGTGGCGGAGCTGATGAAGATGTATCAGGAGCTAATTCATGGATAACTCGAAAAAGAACCCCAAAAGTATTGACGAGCGACACAAACGGAGAACACTTGATTTCAGCTTCCCGCATATCAAAATTGTATTTGTGATTACCGCTACTGCATTGCTCTCCTTGATTGCATCAATAGCTTTAGACCACTTTGACATCCCCTTTTGGTCATCAATACTG
>CALVKL010000110.1 GCA_944332695.1 uncultured Bacilli bacterium | reverse complement strand
CTTCCTCAAGCTGATTGATGCAAGTAGACGGGGATATGTCAGAAACCCTGTATCACACAAACTTTTTCATTGAGGCAGAGTTTTTGCTAGCTTGTAAACGTGCAACAAGAGCCATCTACAGGTGTGGTTAGCTCTTGACGATTGTTTCCGTTTATTTCGGCACCCCGGGATAAATCTTGACCATCGGTACACCCTCTTGTGAGCGGATACTTCGTGGATTGATGCGTCAGTTCCGTCGGATTGTTGCTACCGTCAGAACATGAGACATTTGCCTGGCTTTTGTTACATATGACCCACGTCTTCCAGCTCAAAACTCTCGTATTAAGAGAGTTTAGAGCTTGTAGCTCGGAATAATCGGTTGCGCTAACCATTTTATGGGTGTATACTTAATATAAAACAAGAGTTGAGGAGGACAAGATGCGAAACTTCGAAGAATCATTTTCCAAGAAATTGCAGCAATTGCGAAAATCAAAAAAAATAACGCAAAAGCAATTTGCTGAATTGCTGGGCTATTCAGAGAAAACTGTGAGCAAATGGGAATGTGGCGATGCTTATCCTCCCCTTGATGTGTTTGCTAAGATTTGTAGGATTCTCCAAGTAGACAGCCAGTTCCTGCTGAATTACGAAGAGGAAAAATATATCTTAGGAGTTGACGGAGGAGGAACGAAGACTACTTTTTTGCTGCAGAATGAAGGAGGAGAAGTTCTGTCATGTATTACATTGGGGCCGAGCAACCCCTGTGACATTGGGATGAATAGATGTCAGGCAGTGTTAAAAGAAGGGATCGAAAAAATTTGTAGCGGTATCCCTATGTATTCCGTTGTGGCATACGTGGGCATTGCAGGGTGTCTGTCTGGAAATAATAAGGCTATACTGCTTCAGTTCTTAAATACGTTTGGTTTTTACAAGGTGGATTGCGGAAGCGATAATGATAATATCATTTCCGCAGGCTTGCAGGGCAACGACGGAATTACGGTCATTATGGGCACTGGAGTCTGTATTTTTCGTATTATTAACGGTGTACGAACCCAAATCAGTGGCTGGGGATACTTACTGGATGAAGGTGGTAGCGCATTTAATTTGGGAAGGGAAGCACTATCTGCCTGCTATTCCTCGCTGGATAGCAGCGGCCCTTACACCATACTGGCGGAGTCCATTGGGGTACAAACAGATAAACTTGGCAGAAGCTTTTTAAATCGCATTTATGCAGAAGGAAAACGATTGATAGCATCCTTTGCGCCTAATGTTCTAGAGGCAGCGAACCTTGGTGATGAAGTTGCGTTAGAGATATTAAACCGCAACATACAAATAGTGGTGCAAAAGCTATCATATGCGGCGCAAATATTTGTAGATAACGGCCAGGTCGCAAATGTTGTAATGACCGGTGGACTGGCGCAGCATCCTACGGTTCAATCCATGATGTGCAATGCATTCGAAGATAACGATAAAATCCGAATTGATATATTGAAAGAACCCCCGGTGGTGGGTGCTGTTAGACTTGCAAATTTATTATTGGTAGAGGATATATGATGAATAAGACAGAAATGCGAAACTCGAGCAGCATGCATATTGATAAAATGTCCACCGCAGATATGCTTTGCGTAATTCAGGAAGCCAATTTTCGTGCGGTAGAGGCAGTAAATGAACAGCTGAAAAGTATTGGCGAAGCAGTCGACGCAGCTGCAACGGCTGTCCAGAAGGGTGGCAGGATTATTTACATTGGCTGCGGAACGTCGGGACGACTGGGAGTTCTCGACGCATCAGAGTGTCCTCCGACGTTTGGCGTATCCCCTGACACGGTTGTGGGTATTATAGCAGGAGGAGATCGCTGCTTGCGGTCTGCGTCAGAAGCACAGGAAGACAGCGGCGCTGCCGGTGTTGCGGATTTATCTGCCCTAAATCCCTCAGAAAAAGATTTTGTTGTGGGCATATCTGCTGCAGGAAGTGCAGCTTATGTACTTGAAGCAATTAACTATGCCAAAAACTGTGGTTGTGTAACCGCGGGAGTGACCTCAAATGAAGATTGTCCATTGGCCGATGTGGCAGACATTGTAATCTGCACAGATACCGGCCCTGAGATCATTACTGGTTCGACCCGAATGAAAGCAGGTACAGCACAAAAACTTGTGCTGAATATGATTTCTACCTGCGCAATGATCAAGCAGGGCTACGTCTATGAAAATCTAATGATAAATTTAAAACCCACGAACATCAAATTAAAAAAAAGATGTATCGGTATTGTGACAGAAATCACAAACCTGTCTGGAGAAGAAGCAGAGCGTGCACTCATAAACTGTAATTGGGATGTCCGTAGAACAGTGGAAAAGCACCGTATAAACGAAGCAAAATAAGAGGGAGCAAAAATATGATCGTATCGAGAATTATAGACCATAATGGCTCACCTGCAATTTCTATTGATGGAAAGATTTATCCGCCCATGATGGCGACCATTCGCACAATTGATGGAAACAAGCTTAAGATAGATGAAGAATACTACCACGAGCTTGGCAAAAGCGGAATTAAGATTTTTTTGTAATATGCGATACCCCGTGGCTGAAGCCTGGCGCATTTGAACTGTTCAAGCATGAGGTCGAAGTAATTCTCAGAGAAGTTCCGGATGCCTATATCATGGCTCGTATTGGTCTGCATCCACCGGTTTCCTGGTGCGAGAATAATCCTGACGAGCTAATACAGTACAGTGATAAAAAGCAGCGTATGGCCCCTTTGTTTTCGGAATCCTATTCAGCAGATTATCCCACCTCGTACTCACTTTGCTCCGAGAAGTGGCGTCAGGATGCCGGAGAGGCACTACTGCATACCTGCCAAATGATCGAAGCACTGCCCTATGGTGAGAGAATTGTAGGTTTCTTCTTTGCGGCAGGCGGCACCAGTGAGTGGTACTATATGAATCCCACAGAATTTACCAGCAAGACAGAGTATCTGGATACCGGCGGATTTGAACAGGCACCTTATGACCAGTCTGATGGCGTTTACGGTGATTTAAGTCCCGCATTCCACAAATGCTTTACCAAATATTTGAAAGAGAAATACAGTACTCTTGACGCGTTTCGAGCGGCATGGAAAGACCCTGCCGCAGACTGGGATAATCCTACGATTCCCAATTGTGAACCCCGTTACTATGTAAATGGTTCAGATTACGATCTAGCCCATCCTGTAGGGCTTCGGGCAAATTCGGCTGTGATACCGGTTCCGGGAAATGGAACGAACATTGGGCAATTCGTGGATATTGACAAGCACCAGGATGTATATGATTTCTATAGGGCTTGGCATAGAGGCACGGCAGAGTCCATTATTCACTTCGGAAAACTGATAAAAAGCTATTTTCCGCACAAGCTGACAGGTGCATTCTATGGCTCTGCAGGTGCCTGTAGATTTCATTCCATGGGGCAGATAGGTTCTGTCACGGAGATCCTGGACAGTGGTAGCGTGGACTTTCTGGCTTCTCCGGGTGTATATGAAAACCGTCAGCCGGGAGGCTTTACAGGCCAGCGGCAGTGCTTTGATTCTTACCGTCTGAAAAATCGTATTTTTGTTGTTGAAGATGATTCCCGCACACACTTTGAAAACAGATATTACCAAAACTATTTTGAAATGTATGAGATGGCAGATACGTTGAACGTCCTCAAGCGTGAGTTTGGACGAACACTGTGTAACGATGTTCATGCATGGTGGTTTGACCAGTTATTGGGTGGCCGTCGATATAAGGATCCCATCATTTATGAACTGTTTGCCAAGCAGAACCAACTCGCCCAGGAAGCCTATAGCATGGACCGAAGGAAGAAACATGATATAGCGTTTATCTATGATGAGAGTAGTTATCATCTGATTTCCCATGAGTCCAATCATCAAATGGTAGAACTGTTTAACAACTACGAAATCGATAAGATTGGCGCCCCTTCTGATCGGTATTTCAAAACGGATTTCCTTGATGAGAATATGCCCGATTATAAGTTGTACATTTTTATTAACACTCTGTGCTTCAATGAAAAAGAACGTAATGCTGTTCGGGAGAAGCTGAGAAAAAATCATGCGGTTGCCCTGTTTATGTACGGTAGTGGTATTGTTGACTTCGAATCGGAAACAAAATTTTCGGCAGATAACGCAAAAAAGATTGTTGGCATGAATGTATTTGTGGAGTTGGGTGTTTACCGGGGCAAGTTTAGATTCACAGGCGATCATCCTATTTCACAGGCACTTGGAGACGAGGATTTCCACGGGGACTTCAAGAGGAGAATGTGGGCAAATTGCAGCAGTTACCTTCCGAAAGTGAAATCTGCAGAAGTACAACTGTGCCCACTGATTTATGCGGATGACCCTGACGCATCCATTTTGGCCCGTTTCATGGATAGCAAAAAGCCAGCGATGATGCTTAAGGAACAAGATGGGTATACAACCATATACTGCGGCAGCAAGTATTTAGGCTGCGACGTTATAAAAGAAGTCGCACGTTATGCCGGATGCCATATCTATTGCGAGACAGAGGATGTCCTTTATGCAAATCAGCACTTTGTAACGATCCATGCGTCCTGCAGCGGGGAGAAAGTCATTCACCTGCCTCGGCAATGCAGTGTCACGGAGGTATACGAGGATGTGAATTATGGAGAACATGTGGGCCAAATCTGTGTCAAGCTTCGAAAGGGCGAGACAAAGATGTTCCGGTTAAGCTTTACGTAATACGCAACGCTCAATGAGGATTGAAAATGAACAAAAATGGAAAAAGTAAAAAGAATACACTATTAAAAGAAGTAAAAAGCAGCTGGTTTTACTGGATGCTTGCGCTTCCTGGCATTGCGGTTCTGATCGCGTTTTCCTACATACCAATGGCAGGTATTTACTTGGCATTTGAAAATTATAGCTTCAAAGGAGGAATCTTTGGCAGCGAGTTTGTTGGACTCAAGAATTTTGAATTCTTCTTCAAAAACATAGCTACAGCCATTCGTGCCACCAGAAATACGATAACCATAAATTTGGGCGGTATTGTTGTAGGAATTATTATCAATGTCTCGGTTGCAATTATATTGAATGAAATCATTAACGAAAAGTTTAAAAGGCTTGCTCAGGCGGTAATGCTTCTGCCCCACTTTCTTTCCTGGATTGTGGTCGGTGCCTTGTCCGAAGCGTTTTTAGATACGGATGGAGGAATCATCAATCAAATAATTTGTTTCTGCGGCGGAGACCCGGTATCCTTCTATTCCAGCCCCGGCTATTGGTGGGGAATCATGATTTTTGCAATTGTGTGGAAAGGCTTTGGCTACGGAAGTGTTGTCTACTATTCAGCGCTTCTTGGTATTGATCCAGCATTGTATGAAGCTGCTTCCATTGATGGCGCCAGCAGGTGGAGAAAAATCTGGAATATAACGCTACCTCTGCTAAAACCCACAATCATCATTATGTTCTTGCTGAATCTTGGTGGAATCCTTGGCGGAAGCATTGATATGATGGCTGGTATGACTAAGCTTAATCCGCTTTTGTTGGAAACAACGGATACGATCAATACGTTTTTGTACCGGGCAACGATTCAGAATTCCCAGTTTGGTATGTCTGCTGCAGTGAGCCTATATCAGTCCGTTTTTACCTGCATTCTTGTTCTGGGTGCGAACCTTCTTGCGAAGAAGGTCGATCCGGACTATGCTCTGTTTTGATTGAGGCGATAATATGAATAATGCAAAGCTAAAGAAAGAAAGCAAGCTGTGCTGTTTTGTAATAATCGTTCTGATGTTTCTTTGCGTTGTACCGATGATTTTGGTACTGTCATCATCATTAAGCACAGAAGAGGATATTATTAAGTATGGTTATTCCTTTGTTCCGAGACACTTTTCTCTGGATACTTATGTTTTCATGTTTGCGAACAAAGGAAAGATGATCCTTAACTCACTTTGGATGTCTGTTCGAACTGTTTTGTGCGGGACGCTGTATACATTGGTGATCACAGTTTGCTTTGCCTATGCGGTATCCCAGAAGAAAAAGGTTTTCCGCTTTGCCAAGCCACTGTCATTTTTCGCCTGGTTCACCACAATATTCAGTGGAGGCGTGCTTCCCTGGTACATTATGTGCAGTCAGTACTATGGGCTAAGAAACAATGCCTGGGCCCTTTTCATCCCCTATGGCATCAGTGTTTGGAATATGTTTATCGTTCGTGGCGCCTTCCGCTCGATTCCCGAAGAAATATTTGAGTCCGCCCGTCTGGACGGTGCGTCGGATTTTCGGTGCTTTGTAAGCATTGCCATACCCCTTGCGAAAAGCGGTATAGTAACTGTGGCACTATTCAGCGTATTAACCTATTGGAATGACTTCCATCTGTCACAGTGGCTGATAACAAAAGCAGACTTTTATACACTGCAGAAGCTGCTATACTCCATGCTTTCATCAGCCTCGTTCCTGTTGCAGAACTCGACAGGAATGGAATCTATCCTAAGCAACATTCAAATCCCCGCAGAAACTGCAAAAATGGCGGTAGCTGTGATTGCAATTGCACCAATTCTGGTAGCCTATCCCTTCTTCTTCCGATATTTCGTAAAGGGTATCAATGTAGGCGGCATTAAGGGATGATCCAGTCATGTAATGTACTGTCTCAAAAGCAGTACAAATAAAAAGGAGAGATAACTATGAAGAAACTGATCGCTTTACTACTTGTAGCAGCCATGTGTGTTGGTTTGCTCTGCGCCTGCGCACAGGCCTCCCCTCAAAAAGCCGAAACTCCCAATTCGGAAAATGAATCCGCACCCCAAAAAACAGAAGAGCCGGCCCATCTGCGAATCGTTATGCATGGTGACGCTGGCGCACGGAACACCGAATTCTACGAAAATGAATTTGCAGCAAAAATTCTGGAAGAGCTGAACATCACAATGGAAATCGAGTATGTGCCCTGGGGACAGCAGGCTCAGGTCGAAACCATGCTGGCGGCAGGCGAACCCATTTGCTACATGGCAATGGTGGATCAGCAACCCGGCTGGATCCAGAAAGGCTACTATACGCCTTTTGATGAGACAAAGATCAATGAACTGATGCCGAATTATCTAAAAGCCCGGGACGGCATCGGCTATGAGTGTGTCAGCATGAATGGTGAAATCCTGGCCCTTCCTGTTGGTTCCATGACTTACGGGTCTCAGCAATGCGGTATTATGGTCAGAAACGATCTGTTGAATGCTGTTGGTCTGGACTATACGGACATCAAATCCCCTGCTGACATTGAAGCTGCGGCAGCTGCCGTCAAGGAAAAATTCCCCGATATCACAGTTTTCCCTGGCGGTACCAAGTGCTGGCTGACAACCTTTGCTCCTGATGAGGCTATTAGCCTGGGTTATTTGGGATATGACAAGATTGTCTGTGATGATGAATCCAAGCCGGACAGCGATCAGATTGTGAGCTGGTATGAGTCTGAGGCCTTTGCAAACTTATGCCGCGGCCGCAGAGAGTGGTATCTTAAGGGCTGGATTACCGAAAACGATCTTGTAGATTCGAAGTACTTTAACAGCCAGTGGAATGCTGGTAATTCACTGTTCCGATATGGTGAAACCCTTAGACTGTATGACCATGCCCTGGCTGGCGTGGAAGGCGCGGATGTTCGCTACATCAATTACTGCGATTATAGCGTCATTACCAGAAACTATGACTGGGGTTGGGCCGTTTCTCCTACCGCTGCTGATAATATTGAGGACTATATGCGGTTCTTTGATTGGCTTTACGCCAGCGAAGAAAACTACCTGTTCTGCCTGTATGGTGTAGAGGGCAAGGACTGGGAGCGGGATGAAAATGGTGCCATTGTGAAGCTGACACCCGATCTGTTCTTCTATGAATGGCAGCATGGAGCCTCCCTGTATCGGGATTTCTCCGCATATGATCCGGATGAAGTTGCAGAATACCTGGCATTTGACGAGAAGTCCATTGTTTCCAAGTCTGTTGGCTTTATCTTTGATAATTCTGCTGTACAGAATGAGCTGGCAATGATCAATGCGGTTGTTACAGAGTATGTCAAGCCCTTTGAGATGGGTGTGAAGGACTATGACTCGGAATGGCCTGAGACGCTGCAAAAGCTGAAGGATGCTGGTCTGGATACCTATGTGGCAGAATACCAGAGACAGTTCTCTGAGTGGTGGGCAGCAAACAAGTAAGTTTGATTTCATTCTAATAAGTCTATAAATAGCGGAAAGGGGGCCTTCATGTAACATTGGGGCCCCCTTCATTTTATTTGAGATTTCCTGTTAATACTATGAAATGGAGAAGCAAGGATATGTTTGCCTTATCAGATTTAACATTGCGAGAAAAAATACTGCAAACCATGGTGATTCGTGGGAATAAGGATTGTTTCGTACATGAAAATGTAGGTGGAATCTTCTTCGGAGGTGAAATCATTACCGAGCCCAATGATATGGGCATTGATCGCGCAAGAAAAATTCTTGAACGGTACATCGAAAATGCAAAGATCCCCATTCTGATTACTTCGGACTTTGAAAACGGATGTGGCAGCATGTTTCAGGGATTGACTCCAATGCCATATCTCATGGGCTTAGGGGCTGCCGATAGCGAAGAACTTGCGTACAATTACGGTTTGGCGACTGCTCTGGAAGCCCGTTCCATTGGCGCTAACTGGACACTGTCCCCTGTTTCGGATTTAAACTTAAACCCGCGGAACCCACTGGTGGGTATAAGATCCATCGGCGATGATCCAGACCATGCAGTTAGACTTTTAAGGGAGGTTATTCGTGGGATGCAGGAGAATGGTCTGGCTGCGTGCGCAAAGCATTTTCCTGGCGATGGGCTTGACTATCGTGACCAGCACATCGTAACTACCAATAACACGTTGCCCTTTGAACAGTGGAAAGAGAAGTCTGGAAGGATATTCCAGGAATTGATTGATGCTGGCGTATACTCCATTATGGCAGGACATATTACGCTTCCTGACTATCAGAAGGAAGTGTTTGGAAATGGCATGAAGCTTCCTGCGACCTTATCTTTTGAGTTGATTACAAATCTTCTGAAAGGAGAAATGGGCTTTGACGGTGTTGTAGTCACCGATGCTTTGGGTATGGGTGGCTTCCTAGGGTGGTATCCGACCCGCCGCAGGTCAGAGGTTGAAGCCTTCAAAGCGGGTTGTGATATGATGCTATGGCCCACAGTAAATTATCTTCAGGATATGGCAGAGGCAATCGAATGCGGGTACATTCCCGTGGAGCGATTGGACGATGCAGTTAGTCGAATACTGCGCATGAAGGAAAAATTGGGCCTGTTTGATAAGGACAACCACGCCACTGCTCTCAGCGGTCAAGATCGAGCCTTTATTAAAAAAACGCAGCAAGAGACTGCGAAAAGATCGGTTACACTGATAAGAGATAAGGCTGGCATTTTCCCTGTGACTTTGATGAGATATAAAAAAATTGCAATTATCCCAATTAGCCATTATAAGCCAGCTTATGAGGAAGCAGAGCTTCTATGCGAAGAATTCAGGAGTCGTGGTTTTGAAGTGGATATATACAAGGATGGATTACAAATTTCACAAGAATCCAATTTGGAGACCATGATTGATCAATATGATTTGGTGATATACGCGCTGTTTTCACGCGGCTTTAGGCCGATTGGATTTATTGACTATATGGGTAATGAGGCGGAAAAGATTGCCCACAGTCTAAATTACGCAGTGGAGAAAACCATTGTGGTATCATTTGGCTCGCCTTATTTCGGAGAGCAGTACTTTGAAAGAGCACTAACTTATGTAAATGCGTATTCCATGCTTTCACCCAGTGTAGAGGCATTTGTACAAGCCGCGGTAGGGGAAGAAAGCTTTGGTACATTTTCTCCGGTTCATCTGAAATAGGATTTTCGTCCAAAGCAACTGTGATACAATAATTTATGATATCAAGTGAGAAAGGCTGGCGATATATATGGGCAATGTTGTCATTATTGGCGATAGTTATTCCACGTTCGAGAAGTATATTCCCGAGGGGTATCTGTCTTATTATCCGAGGGAGGATTCTCAGGTTACTTCCGTTGAACAAACATGGTGGCACCAATTATTTGCGGCTACAGGAGATACTGTGGTGATGAATTCTTCCTACTCCGGCAGCACGATATGCCACACTGGCTATGATGGTATGGATAGTCGACACAGCTCCTTTGTCACAAGACTGGACACGCTCCTTCGAAATGGTTTTTTCGACAGGGTCAAAATTGATGATGTGTATATTTTCGGGGGCACCAACGATGACTGGGCCGGTTCCCCATTGGGGCAACTAACCTACCGTGATTGGCATGCTGAGGACCTATACAAGGTATTGCCAGCTGTATGCTGGCTGATATATCATGCAACTCAACTCCCGGGAGCGCCGAATGTAACTGTAATCATCAATTCGGATCTCAGAAAAGAAATCTGTTCCGGACTCATAAGCGCGTGCGAGTATTGGGGAATTTCCTATGTTTTGCTTCATGATATTTCCAAAGTTAATAGACACCCGGACACAGATGGGATGCGTGCAATCAAAGAACAGGTGTGGATGGTCAAGTGTATTGTGAATGCCCAAAAGGCAGTCGCTTTACTGGAAGAAAATAATTGTCGTACTGCCGATGTGGTTGCGGCTATGGAAGCATGATGACAAAGTCAAGCCCGGATTCGCTTCTCACTTTTGCCTTTCCGATACCGAACCAGAGGGAGCCAATGTTCATGGATGCCAGCATCAGATCCAACTGCTGCCCAATATATCCGATGTTGGGAAGATACCCCTCCCGCTTCTCGCTGTAGAGCAGGATGCAGTATTCCTGCCCCCGCTGGCAGGTGGTCTGCGCCGCCGGAACGATTTTCATTTCCACGGGAATCTCCGGGATCAGGGGCTGACACCTGCGGAAGGATTCTTCGATTTGAGATAATTCCCTCTGACTAATTGACCCGATATTCTTGAACAGGTGAAAGGATTTCCGCTTGAATATCATTGGATGCAGTTTTTTTTCATACGCACGCACCCCCTTGAAACTCTGCTTCCATGGTATCGAAATGAATTTGGCGAATTGCAATAGCAAGTTGCAATAGTTTTGACAAGTGACGATCCTAGCAGGGGCGGTTTGTTCTTCCGGAGGGAGGGGCGAAGCCCCGACCGGAGGAAGAACAAACCGCAGCCGGCGCTCATATGGCGTAGATTCGGTCCAGCTCTTTGTCAAACAGCTCCTCCGGTGTCCGGTAGCCCAGGATTTTTCTTGGCAGCGTATTGGCCCAATCGGCCATGTAAGCAATGTCTTCCGCCGAGTACCCTGCCATGCTGACACCCTTGGGAATGAATCTGCGCAGCAGTTTGTTGTGACATTCATTTGTGCCCTTTTCCCAGGATGAATACGGATGGGTAAAGTAAACACTGGTACCTTGGGATGTCAATTCTGCCAGCCTTGCAAACTCAGATCCATTATCTCCGGTAACACTCTTGAAAACGGTAGATGC
>CALVKL010000109.1 GCA_944332695.1 uncultured Bacilli bacterium | reverse complement strand
CATGGGTAAGAAAAATCTTCGCCGCATATCCATCCTAGTCACAGCTCAGACCGCCTACAATCTGCAAAGGCTTGCAGATATGGCCCAGGTGAAGGAGCCGGGCATGATTGTAGACAAATTGGTCAGGGATAGATTAAAGCTGATCCGCCCGGAGAAAGTTGTCAAGGATGCGTGTAATTCCTGCACATTTATCGTTAGGTGTAGCCAGGACCCGTCTTTTCAGCCGCCGTTCTTTGCACGGTGCATGGAGGGAAAAGACAATACAAACCATAGGTGAAAGGATGGCAAATAATGGGTGGATTACGATATGAAAGTCTTTCCGACATGCCAGCGGGTATGCGCTCCAAGGTGGCGGCACAGATAGGCGCAAAAGAGATCAGGGAGCTTGGAAAATATGTGGCGAAAGGTTATCAAGCTGGCATCCATTCCAAGTACCACAATCAGAAAAGCGAGACACACGGCATCAAGTTCGATTCCAAGAAGGAGGCCCGGCGGTATGCGGTCCTCATGGAGGCGGTTAAAGAGGGCGTGATTTATGACCTTCGCCTCCAGGAGGACTTCACCCTGCGGGAAGCCTACAAAACGCCGGAAGGGGAGCGTATGGCCGCTATCCGATACCGGGCGGATTTTACCTATTACATAGATGCGGAGTGGTTCCTTGAATTTCGTGAGGATTTCATTTTTGACGATGAAGACTATAACTACTGGTCAAAAATCGCCAGGTCCCGGGATAAAGACCGGAAGGTCATCGAAGACGTGAAATCCCCAGCCACTAGGACCAAGGAATACCGCATGAAGTACAAGCTCATGGCAGACATGGGCTACAAAATTCGGGAGGTGTAGTGTGTATATTCCGGCATTCTGGGTCGGTGTTGCCGCAACCATCGGGGTGGAAATCCTGGCATTTATCATTCTCGTAATCTGGGGAGCAACAAGAAAATAAGCGCAGTTTGTGCCATGGCTCTGATTCACGGAGCCGTGTCAGAGCCTGCGATTTTTGGGAGGTGGAACTATGAAGCAAGTAAAGCGCCGCATATGGGCCGGAGCCGTGTGCTACCAGGTGGTCTACAATGTACCGGATCGAACCCGAAATATCCGGGACAGCGTTCCAAGGAAGCCACGCTTTGAGAATGAAGAGGAACGAAAGGAATTTCTTTTAGGCATCTCCCGCCGGAAGCACGCCCGGTCATTCAATGCTAACTTCGGCCCGTCTTCACTGTATTCTACATTGACCTGCGACCAGGAGCATGAGATTCATGATTTCGAGGACGCCAAACGCGTCCGGAAGAATTTTATCAAGTCCTTAAAACGGGCATACCCAGAAGCTGTGGTTTTCTGTTACATAGGCCGAGGCAAATCTACCCACCGGATACATTTTCACATGGTCAGCGAAGGAATTCCCAAAGAAGTTATAGAGGAAAAGTGGAAGCACGGCGGCGTTCGCCGTATTGACAACCTCAGATCCCATAACTTCTACAATGGTGTGGACCGTGGCCAGGACTACACAGGCCTTGCAAACTACCTGTTTGACCACTGGAAGCCGGAAATGGGCGGCCATCGTTGGTATCAAACCAAGAACGCACGGAAGCCGGAAGCGGACCCGGCAGCGGAGGTCAAGCTCAGAGGAGGCTATACCAAGGACCGCCCGCCGAAACCTCCCAAAGGATATACACTTGTTGACATAACATATACAAAGTACGGGTGCCTGCACTATACCTATGTTGCGCTCCCGGAAAAGCGAAAATACCAGAGACGAAAACCGACCTATGAGGTCGGTTCCTAAAGCCTTGTAAATGTGTAAAGTTTTAGAACCAGGAGGATGGAACGTGAGTAAGTCAAGATATAACTGGTGGCCCTTTGCGCTGAACATGATCCGGGACTACCAGTCGAGAAAACAGGAGTATGATTCTCTTCACGAGCAGAAGATCACGGCCAGCACAGAAGGCCTTCCCGGTGGCGGGGGTTCCCATAGAACCGTAGAGCAGGTAGCCATGCGCCAGCTTCCAACCGGAGAACAGGAAGAGTTTGAGGCAGTGGATAAGGCTCTGTCCAGAACCCGTATCATGCCAAGCGCCAACGAGCGGATTCAAGTGGTCAAGTGGACACTCTTCCGGAACTACCGGATATCTGACGCGGCCTTGCGGCTCCATATATCAGAGCGCACGGTACGTCGGTATCGCTATCAGTTCATCGCTCTGGTGTGGTGTATGTACAAGAATAAATCCGAGGAAGAGTACCGTGAGATCATAAATCAAGACCTGGGAAACGAAAAACGGACCCCCAGCGCCGATGAACCGTTGTACAATGGTACTATCAAAATAGACGGCAGGTGAGAGATATGCCACAGCCGAAACGCAGCCGTCCAGATAAAGATGGTGCCCACCGCCTGGCTTTTGAGCGGAACAAAAAGAAGATTATGGCGACCCAGACTGTTTGCGGTATCTGCGGCAAACCCGTGGACAAATCCCTTCGCTATCCGCACCCATTGTCTCCATGTATCGACCATATTATTCCTGTAGCCAGAGGCGGACACCCCAGCGATTTGGAGAATCTGCAGCTTGCCCATTGGACCTGCAACCGCCAGAAGTCGGACAAGCTCCTGAAACGCCATAGGAAGGCAGAAGAAGAGGAAATTATTTCAAACCGTATTTTACCGTTGAGCCGGGATTGGACGGCATACAAGCCAACCTAGGGGGGCATACCACCCTCCCCGGGCGGCTTCCGACCTTCCCCCGACGTACTGGGAATATATCTCGCTGAGAAAGTGTATGCCTGAGAAGGACAGGGGATGGCATGTCCACAGGTCAAACACAAAGGAGGGAGAAATGGAGCAATATTGGGGCAGGGAATACCTGAAGAACCGGCTCATGCTGAAACGCAGCCGGGTATTGCTGCGATATCGATATTACGAAATGAAGAATGGAATTTCCTACTTCCGTTCCATCATCCCCAGGGAATTTATGTGGATGGCGGAAACGCTGGGCTGGTGCGCAAAGGCTGTGGATGCCCTGGCGGATCGGATTTCTTTCCGGGAATTCAAAAACGACAATTTTGACCTGAATACCATTTTCTCCATGAACAATGGAGACATCCTGCCGGACAGCGCTGTACTGTCCGCTTTAATCAGCTCCTGTTGTTTTGTGTACATCACAGAGGACGCAAGCGGCTATCCCAGGCTTCAGGTAATTGACGGCGGAAACGCCACCGGTAGAAAAGACCCAGTCACTGGAATGCTGAAAGAGGGATTTGCGGTGATCAGCCGGGACAAATACGGAAATCCGGAGATGGAAGCCTACTTCCTGCCGGGCAGAACAGAATATTACCAGGGTGGGAAAATGGTCCGGGTGGATGACAACCCGGCACCATATCCGCTGCTGGTGCCCATCATTTACCGGCCGGACGCCATGCGGCCCTTCGGTCACTCTAGGATCAGCCGGGCGTGTATGAGTCTGATGCAGGGGGCGCTGCGGACAATCCTTCGCTCAGAGGTAAGCGCAGAATTCTATTCCTTCCCACAGAAGTATGTGACCGGGCTTGCCCAGGATACGGAAATGGACAGCTGGCAGGCATTTATTTCTTCCTTCCTGAAATTCACAAAGGACGAGGAAGGGGAGTATCCGAAGCTGGGCCAGTTTACCCAGCAGAGTATGAGTCCCTACACCGAGCAGCTACGAACCTTTGCAGCGTTGTTTGCCGGAGAGTCTGGACTGACCCTGGATGATCTGGGATTTGTCACAGACAACCCTTCCAGCGCTGAGGCAATCAAAGCCAGCCACGAAAACCTACGGCTGGCAGCCAGAAAGGCACAGAAAACCTTTGGAAGCGGGCTTTTGAATGTGGGTTATCTGGCGGCCTGCGTCCGGGATGGATTTGCCTACCAGCGTCAGCAACTGTATCTGACCAAGGCGGCATGGGAGCCGGTATTTGAACCGGACGCCGCCATGCTGTCCGGAATCGGGGATGGAATCGGAAAGATCAATCAGGCGATACCGGGCTATTTCGGCAAGGGAAACCTGCGGGATATGACCGGCGTGGAACCGGAGGAATAAGCAGATGGAAGATATCGCTCCCGACCTGCTGCTCCGTATCCGTGCCAGCTTCCAGAAGCGGATGGAAGAAAGCAGCCAAATTCAATCGCTGCTTGAAAGAATCCAGTCCGGTGGCGGCACTTATGGGGATGCTCAGAATTATGCTTACCAGATCGGACAGGCACTTTCCCAGGCGCTTGGTGAAAATCTGAGTTCCGCCGTTTTGCCGGATGGGAGGATGTATTACAACATTGCCAGCCGGGTGTTGGAGCCGTTGCTGGAAGAGGATCACAGCATCGTATCTCAGGCAGCAAAGCTTGTGCAGCAGTCGCTGAATCAGAAGGCGGGCATCGGCATCCAGGCTCAGACTGTACCGGTCAATGCGGACAGAATTGCAGGTATTGTGGACAAGATTTCCAATGGGGAGTCCTTTGAAGATGTGGCATGGGTGTTGGACGAACCGATAAAGAACTTTTCTATGAATGTGGTGGATGAAACTATCCGGCAGAATGTGAACTTCCAGGGAAAATCCGGCCTGCGTCCCAAAGTCATTCGCAAGTCGGAACGCAAGTGCTGCCCGTGGTGTTCCAACCTGGCGGGGGAATATGAGTATCCCGATGTGCCGGATGATGTGTACCGGCGTCATGAGAATTGCCGATGTACCGTGGAATATGACCCGGGAAGCGGCAAGCGCCAGAATGTGCATACAAAAAAGTGGACAACGGATGGCCAGCGTGATATGATCGAAGAAAGAAAGCAGATTGGCCTGACCAGCACAGATATATTTCGGCCAAAGGATTATCAAATCACGATTGGGGCCTATGTGAAGCTGAATTCGCTGGAACTGTTGGAGAAGGCGAAAGCCGGGAAGCGCCATTCTCATGCAGGTGTTTACCGGGATGCGGTGGGGAAATCCAAGAAGCAGCTGCAAAAATCCATCATTTCAAGGACTGCTCAGATTGAGCGGCACGCTGATAAAATTCAGAATCCGGAAAGTTATGTGCCGGACTGGAAGGAAAAAAGCAGCGCTTACCAGGAAGGTCTGATTCGTAAGTGGGAAAAGGATATGCGACGCAATGCGGAGCAAGCGGAAATTGAGCTTGCTGTTTTCGAGGAGATGTATGGAATATGAACGAAAACCTGACAAGAGAGATTGTGGAGGGAATCATGGAGGCGGCGGACGAGTTGCTTGCCGTGGAGAACCGAAACGAAATTCAGCAGGGCCAGCTTCTGGCCTATGCGGAGTCCCTGAGTATCATTCGGGATGCTTTGGCAGGGTATGATCTGGCATCTATTGGACTGGATTTCGATATAGATGCACGATACCTGGCATGACGAGACAAGATAACCGGAAAGCACGATGCAGTTCTGCACCGTGCTTTTTTCATACCAAAGGAGGCTCATTCGGTGACAGAATCCAGAATTGGCCGCCAGACACCAACAAAATCCATTGTTTTGCCCTATATTGAAACCAGGGGGCAGGAGGCCATTGACCTGTACAACGGTAGCGGCCGCACTGCCCAGCCATGGCAGGAACTGCTGATCTATGACATCCTGGCGGTCAACGAGGACGGACTCTGGGTGCATACCAAATTCGGAGAAGAAATTCCCAGGCGAAACGGAAAGAACGAAGTGGTGGTCATCCGGGAGCTTTACGGCCTGACACATGAAGAGCGAATTTTGCACACCGCCCACCGGACTACCACCAGCACAGCCGCTTCCCGCCGCCTGTATGACCGTCTGGTGGCGGCAGGATACGAGGAAGTCATCCGGGTAAAGCGGGGAACCAAGTATACAAAGCATTTCACCTATTCCAAGCAGGTGGGTCTGGAGCGTATTGTTTTGCTTGGACCGGGCGGCGGAACGGTTGACTTCCGCACCCGCTCTTCCAAGGGAGGACTGGGTGAAGGCTTCGATTTGCTGGTGATTGACGAAGCCCAGGAATACACCGACGATCAGGAGACGGCCCTGAAATATGTGGTCACGGACAGCAAAAATCCCCAGACTATTTTCTGCGGAACGCCGCCAACCACGGTGTCTGTGGGAACGGTGTTTACCAATCTGCGCACAGCGGCGCTTCAGGGAGAGAGCGTCAATACCGGCTGGGCGGAGTGGTCTGTGGAGGAAATGACAGACCCAAAAGACAAGAATGCCTGGTACGAAACCAACCCTTCCCTGGGAACGATTCTGACGGAGCGGGCCATTCTGGACGAGGTGGGAAGCGATCCCATTGATTTCAATATCCAGCGCCTGGGGCTTTGGCTCCGCTATAATCAGAAATCTGCTATCAGCCGGCGGGAGTGGGAGGAACTGCAATGCAAGACCCTGCCGGAGATGAAGGGGAAACTGTTTGTGGGAATTAAATTCGGTCACGACGGGGAGTATGAAGCCATGTCCATTGCTGTGAAAACCGCCGATGACCGAATTTTTGTTGAGGGCATCGACTGCCGCAGCCAGCGGGCGGGAATTGATTGGATATTGGATTTTCTGACCAAGGCCACGGTGGAATCCGTGGCGGTGGACGGAGCCAACGGCCAGGAATTGCTGGCCGGAGCCATGCGGCAGAAGAAACTGAAGGCGCCGAAGATGCCAACCGTCAAGGAAATCATCTTGGCAAACTCCGCTTTTTCGCAGGCTCTGTATGAAAAATCCATCTGCCATATGGGGCAGCCGTCCATGGTGCAGATTGTCAGCAACTGTGAAAAGCGGGCAATTGGAAGCAATGGCGGGTATGGCTTCAAATCCATTCTGGACGGCGCCAGGGTGGAGCTGATGGACAGCATGATCCTGGCATTCTGGATGTGCCGGGAGAAAAAGCCCACCAGAAAACAACAAATTGGATACTGACCGGGAGACCGGTAGTAAATACATCTACAGGAGGAACTGTATGGAATTTGAGCCCATCAATACCCAGGAGGAATTTGACAATCAGGTTCGGGAACTTTACGGGGACGTGACAGACCTTCAGGGCCAGATTACCACCCTGACAGGCCAGCGGGACGCCGATGCCAAGACCATTGCGGATCTGCAAAGCCAGGTGAAGGGCTACCAGACCACGGCTCTGAAGCAGCGCATTGCCCGGCAGAAGGGAATTCCCGCCGAAATGGCGGATCGGCTTTCCGGTGAGACGGAGAAGGACCTGCTGGCGGACGCCGACGTGGTTGCGGCGATGCTGAAGGCTGTGAAAGGTCCGGCACCGCTGTATGACCCGGACAAGAAGGATCCGGACGCCAAAAACGCCCACCTGACCAACCTGCTGCATGAACTGAGAGGAGAATAACAATGGCAAACAAAACTGCAAGAGGAACCAATTTCGCCCCCGAGACTGTGAAGGAAGT
>CALVKL010000108.1 GCA_944332695.1 uncultured Bacilli bacterium | reverse complement strand
CAGGTGCTCCAGTGCCCGTATGACTTCCAGAAAGCCCGCCTGGTGGTGCGGGAGATGGCGGACGCCCTGGCCCTGGATCTGGTGGACAAGGGGCTGGTGACCAACCAGCTGGTCCTCACCGTGGGCTATGACCGGGAAAACCTGGACGATCCCAGCCGCGCCGCCCAATACAAGGGCTCTGTCACCGCCGACCGCTACGGACGAAAAATTCCCAAGCACGCGGTGGGGACGGAGAATTTCCCCTATACCTCCTCTGCCAATGATTTGTTGAAAGCAGTCACCGTCCTCTATGAGCGGATCGTGGATCAGAATTTGCTGATCCGCCGCCTGAGCATCAGCGCCAACAAGCTGTTGGACGAGGCCAGCGCCTCAAAGGAAAAGCCGGCGGAGCAGCTGGACCTGTTTACCGACTATGCCGCCAAGGAGCAGCAGGAGCAGACAGATAAAGCCGCCCATACCAGAGAGCGGAAGCTCCAGGAGGCCATGCTAGGGATCAAAAAGCGGTACGGCAAGAACGCCATCCTCAAGGGGATGAATCTGGAGGAGGGCGCCACCGCCCGGGAGCGGAATCAGACTATTGGAGGGCACCACGCATGAGCGGGAAATACGATGACATCCTCTACCTGCCCCATCCCACCTCGACCAGGCACCCGCGAATGCCTATCTCGGAGCGGGCCGCTATCTTCAGTCCCTTCGCCGCCCTCACCGGCCACGCAGGGGCCATCGCGGAGACGGCCCGCCTGACGGACCAGAAGATGGAGCTGGACGAGGATACCAAAGCGGAGCTGGACCGGCGGCAGGCGGTTCTGCTGGAGCGCATCTCAGAGCAGCCGGAGATTACGGTCACCTGGTTCCAGCCAGATGAGCGGAAGGACGGCGGTTCCTATCTTACTGCTACCGGACGGCTGAAAAAGCTGGACGCGATCCAGCGGCTGCTGGTTCTGACGGACGGGACGGAAATCCCGCTAGACGATGTAGCCAGTCTGGAAAGCGAATGCTTCCAGGATTAGAGCCAAATCGAATATGTATGAGCTAAGATGGGAGCGCATCGCAGAGGATGCGCTCCCGTTTTGACTCACTGCGGTTATTAAGAACAATGCGTCAAAAAGGAGAACGCCTATGAACACCCGAAAACCCATAGACTACTGCTTCAGTATGTAGCCTTTAATCAACTTATTATAACATTGGAACGAACGGATGATGGATTGGTCACCAAATCCAGTAATTTATTCATATTTTTGAGGGGGGCTATTAATGTGCTGCCGAAAAAGTTGGTATGCCTCATCTACGCACCGAGCTTCATATTTTATCCATCGATAAATAAAGACTGCTACACCTATCGCATAAAGTAGTATTGTTGGAAGTACACTAATTAAACTATTCTTTCCATTCCAAAAGGCCATTACGATTATACAGGCAAGAGTCAACACCATCGCTCGGCTCATAGCGTAGAATGCGCTGAATAAAACAATGCGTTGCGGTCGATTTCCACTTTGTTGAACTGCATGGAAGACTTCCCGTCCTGCCGTAATCTGCTGTACTCGGAGAACATCTTCTTCTAATCCGGAGCTCTCGGTGGGGGGGTCTTTTCTGAAATATGTGCGATATGCGTTCTGAATCTCCTCATCCTGCCAATACTTTTTATGCATATTTATCTTGCGCAAAGGTCTCTTGGTCAGCCATTCTTCTATGATGGCGCCGAGCTGGTGGACAACACTGCCGCAAAGATAGCTTAATGCGACAAAATAGATTAAGAGAGACAGCTCACCCTCTCCCAATAAGGCTTTCCAGGGTGCGCCTACATCCCACCATCCATAGAAGTTGACAGCCAGAATAAGAATACCGCCCGGAAACAAAATACCCAATACATCAATAAGAGTAGCTTGCTTGATTAAGGGCTCCACTCAAGTTCACATCCTTCCATTAGCTCCTTTCGCAATTGCTTCAAGCAGCCTATTATTTGTCTCAACTCGTTTTTTTGCCTCTGTTTTCCCTTAATGGAGCGAATAAAACTGCTGTTCAGTCCATATTCGCGGACTTTGTCGATCCAAGCGATGACCTGCTCTCTGGCCATCCCACGATAAAGCAATATATGGTAGACTAGGGCCAGTTCGTTTTCCACATTGGTAGTAAAAATCAGTGGATCATCAGAGTTTACAGAAATTAAAACCGCTGTACGGCTTCTCTCACGAAGCAGGCGATCATTCAAAGTGTCGATTGGATATTCCTGTAAGCTGCGTATATCTCCAATCAGCAGATTAGATGTGGGGTTTGTCTCAACATACACGCCCATATGTTGTACCTTTTGGCGCATATGTTCCTGGACGGCCTGATACAGGGCAAGCTTGTCCTCGTTTGTAGATACGAAATGCGGCTGTTGATAGCAGTGTTCATAGACAGGACAGTAGTGCGTCAACAAAAGCTTATCTGCATCCCATATGAAGTCTCCACACGACAGCGGACAATCTGAGTCCTGTGCGTTTTGCCATACTCTGGCGCAGAAACTGCGCTGGGAAGACAGCATCTGCGGATTGGAGCGATATCCGCTGCTTGCGGCTGGCAGGAGGTAGAGACTTTCAATCTGCCTGCAAAAATGCTCATCAAGATTTAGAAACTTGCGTTTATAGGCACTCCACAGCACGTGTGGATTGAGGCCCTTCACATTGCAATACAGCTCTGAGGCCAGTTCCATAATCTCTTTTTCCAGACTTGGCAGATACTTTAACAGGTGGGATGGATCCTCGCTACACAGCGACCAAAGCCAAAGGAGATTTTCCAGATACTCCATTTTTGGAAGCACAGTGACCTCGTTATTGTGAGCCCACTCTGCCAGATCAACCTGCAGCGCCATGCCATGTCCCAGACGGTCTCCCGCTTTATATCCGAAATAGGTTAACACCTCGTCAATGTGACGTAGCCCGGAAATTACATGGTGGTAATCCTCACCAACATGATAGGTAAACCCAGTATTCTGCATAAAGCGCCCGGTTCCAAGTTGTATGGGATAGGTGTTATATCTGTTGCGGGCTTTACGATAAACCGGAGCATAGACCCAGGGCTCTGCGTACAGCTCTTCACTGGCTACATCCAGCCCGACCACATATTCAGACAGATGGGGCACCCTGAGTAGCAAATATTGCAGTCCCTCCACGAACGAGGTGCTCTGCCGCCGAATCGTGCTGACAATATCTCCGGGCCCAGATGGCGTTTCCACTAACCAGCACATATCGCCTGGAGGATGGTGTATGTTGCCACGGATCAAATGGTAGACTAGGCCCAAGGTCGGAACATGTTCATCCGCACTCTGATTGCTCCTAGATTCTTCCAACACGGTCTGAAAGGCATCGAGAACCTCTATGAGTTGATCAATGATAGCGAAACGGTATTCCACCACACCACCATTTTCCTCCTTATTGGACAGAGATGGCGGAGCAAGTTTGACCTCTAGCTTTTCCAGGTCGGTACAGTGAAATTGAGTGCGGAAAGCCGCCTCGTAGGCCAGCCCCAGTTTCTCCGCATCCCTCTCCCGGCGCATGGAGAGAGCGGATGTTGCTTCAGCGAAATAATCTCGAAAAAAAGTGAGTCCGCTCATTCCCATGGACTGCATCTTGTGGCTGAAGTACTCGTTTTTAATGCGCAGGTAGCACAGGAAGATGCGCTGAAAGCCGCTGTGCTCAGGAAATTTTTGTATATGGTCAAGGGCAAAAAAGAGCAGCAGTGTTTCCGGCGCAGTTTGAAGTCCACGATAGCGACAATATAGACCGCGAGATAATATATCCAACTCGCCGGTCTCTGACGTTACATGAAATCTCTCCCGCAAGATGGTCGAATAAAGGTCGCTCTCGTCTATAAGTTCTGACAACAGTTCATGGGTGCAGTGTGGTTCGCCGTGCAGGATAAAATTCAGTATTTTATGCTCCAGTGTATTGGCCAAAGGGGATATATCGCTTATATAAAACGATACGATGTCTTCATTACTCCCAGTTTCCCGTACAATTTCCAGAAATTTGGCCATGATCAGGCGGAGCCACCCCACAATGATCAGCTCTCCGTGTTCTGCCTGCTCCTGACGTTGCTGTTTTTGATAAGTAGAAAGTCCGGATTGCGGCATCAGGAGCTGAGCGCTTGGATCGGTAACAGCTTCCCAGACTGACTGATAGCTCATCCCGGCACTCAAATGGAGGTGTGTTTCCGCCAGCCCCTTTCGGCTGATTTGAGAAAAAATGGTGTCACTAAGAAAAATATTATCGGGAAGACAGCGGAGATACTGAACATCCTCAATCCCGCACCGCACGAAATAAGCGGCAATCAGGGCATCGGGGGTTAGGACTCTGGAGATCTCGCTCCACAGCTCTACTTTGTACAGACCGCTGCAGAAAGAAAAAAACTCATCCCTACCATTCGGAGTCT
>CALVKL010000107.1 GCA_944332695.1 uncultured Bacilli bacterium | reverse complement strand
AGCACCCTGGCAGATATTGATCAAAAACGAATTGATCTTATTGATGATCTACTAAGTTATGACACCTGTTTTGCCAATTTACCCATAGAATTAGGGATGCTACTTCTTGTATATCTAGGCTATACCAAAGAAGAAGTACAGGCATTTTACCCAGACTTAGTTCAAGAAGGTATGGCCTGCATGAAAGGGAAATACATATTGGTTGATCCAGAGAATCTTTAAGAAAACGACGGTTCATACTACTGGCAAGCAATGCCTTTGTATATACAAACGCCCCAAATCACCCATTTCCGCCGAAGCGGAAGTGGGTGATTCTTTTGCTTGTTGAGGCTCCGCCCCAATCCCCGCAGAACACAAAACTGTGTTCCTGGACGCAGGATAAATCCTGCGGCTACGCGATTTTTCAAATTGCTGGATGACGGTTTGCTTATCGCAGCACCGTCTTTCGTTCTTTCTCCGTTTTCTCTGCATCACCATACGCACGATCAACAAAATACTGTGCCATTTGAAGCTCTCGAACTTCTTTCTCGACCTTTTTCCGTTCGGCATTTAGTGTTCGCTTCTTTGCGACCAACTCATCAAAATCCGCCCGAAGTTTTTTGATCTTAGGCCACTTTGTCATTCCTCGATTATCGAAGAATTTCTTCGCTGCCTTATGTTTGATGATGTCAGATTCATGCTCCGAAAGAAACTTTTTGGAGTAACCCGCTTTGTGATATGCCATATACACATCACGGGTTTTCTTGTAGTCAATGATGTGCTGTTGCATTTTTGCGTTCTCGTCAAGCTGACCTTCGATCTGTTTGATTTGAGAATTGAGCTTGCTGAACTGTTGCGATACCTCTGCCACTTTTTTCTCCAGCGTGGTACGATCCAGCAGACCGTTTTCTTGCAGATAGAGCAAGGAGGAAGCAAGACGCTTTAGATCGGTAACGGACTGGATTTTGCTGCGACCTGCGCTATTCTTTTTGGTAAGTTTCTCCTGGACAAAAGCAATCAGATTTTCAGCAGGAACTTCATCGATACTCTCTGCCAGTTTTGCTCTCGGAATGTGCTTTCTGCTGCCCTTTATGATTGCCCGGAGCGCTTCCGGGGTGTAGGCTTCTCCCAAGGTATCCATACGAAGAAACCGCTTCTGATCGCCGCCAAGGAGTGACGGAACCTTTCCGTCTTTCACTTGATAACCGGCCTTCTTCAGCAGTTCCAGTAACGCCTCAAATGATTTCGGATTCTGTGCCAGAGCATCATCGATGGCAAGGCAAATCCGCTCTCGGTGGGTTAGACTTTCACGCTTTCCTCGCCACTTGTTGTATGCCTTTCCGTGCCGCTTTGGATTAGCAACAATGGAGTATCCATTCTGAATACAGATGGTATCATTGAGCCTGCGGATTGCTTCTGTGCTTCCCCAGAAGTTACGGAACTTCCGGTCAGCATCCAACGAGGTTGAGTTCCAAATGATATGGTTATGGATGTGTGCTTTGTCGACATGCGTACAAACGATATATGCGTGATTGCCTTTCGTAAAGCGCTTGGCAAGTTCGCAACCAAGACGATTTGCTTCCTCCGGTGTTATCTCACCGGGGCGAAAGGATTGCCGCAAATGATATGCTATTACATCATCCTTGCCACGAGTCCGCCCGGTTTTCCTGCAGTATTCTTCTTTGGTGTACAAGAACTCGGCATCAGCTACTCGGCCTTCGCACTGCCAACAAGTAATGAGTTTACCGAAGTCTGTTTTTTCTGGATTCTTAACATAATCAATAATGTCAGCAATCGCGATTTCTGTTGTGCGGCGACTACCTGTGTGCAATGGCATTAAGCGAGTGGTTGCCAAAGGTAATGCTCCTTTCTTGTGGAATAAAAGAAATACTCCGATGCCCGAAGGCACCGGAGTTTCTTTGTTGTGGTGGTGTTAGATTGCTTTAATCACACCGGAGATCTTCTGTAAGCCACCTAGCAGATAGACAGCGATCATGGGAAGTCCAAGGGGGCTGACAAGGAAAGCCAGGGTCAGTAGAATCAATCCGTTTTGCACGGAGTAGGTTATGAGAACTGCCACGGCAAGGATGGCGAGAATTGCGCTTGCCAGCTTAAACAGGATTGCGGAGCAGGAGATCAGCCCGACGCAGAACCAGGTGAACAGATCAAGAATCAGAACAATGGGGAAAGTAAGGACTTTCAAAATAGCTTTCATGTGGTATCCCTCCTTTTCACTATCATCATACCTTCATTCATTCTTTCTTGCAACGATACGGCGGTAGTCATTTCAGCTTTGCCAGCTTCGTGATTATCGTGTCAGCCATATCCCAAATCCGCTCTTGTCCTTGCTTTATATCCTCCAGGTCAGCATCGTAAATGCGGCCTGTTTCATGGACACGCTTGGTAAGCTGATTGAGGTTATTACTGGAGTACCGGAGCAAGGAAACCATCTCCTTCAGTTCCGGGAAATGAAGCTGGATTACATAGCCATCAATGGCGATCTTCCGAATATAAGCGGAAAGATTTGTGATGCCCGCCAGTTCTTGCTTCTGCTGCATTAAGTCTTTTTCCTCCGGTGTTACCCGGAGGATGATTACCTCGGAACGCTTGTCCATACTTAACGCTCCTGTCCTTTGGAATTCGCCGAAATTTTCGGCGAATTTCTTTTTGGCTGCACCTTCAGCTTGTCCCGAACAGAGGGCTTGACTTGCTGGGGCTGTTCCTGCTGCCGGTATTCTCTGCGGAGAATATTCACGAAAATATCCGTAAGACCGGCATTGCAGTCCACCACATATTTGAGCCGCTTATTCTGACCAAAGGCATCCACATCGGGATAGACCGGAACTCGCTTTGCCCATGCTTTGTTGTCATGGGAGATCCGACCATCCCAATCCTTTTCCCGGATGGTATTGACCAAGACAAAAGCAGTCCGGGGCAAGCCAAACTGTGCCACCACTTGATGTACCGCTTCATCGCTGAGGGTGTTGTTCTCATAGTTACGGGCAATCGCCCCCTCGATTTCATTCTTGCAAGCAATGTTCAGCTTGTGGGATTGACGATACCATTCCAGATCACCCTCCCGTTCTGCAACTTCCCCAGAGTAGGGGTACACTTGCACAGCGGCATTTGCTTGGTTTGCAGAAAGTAGCTCGTCGGCCTTGTCCTCAATGAACGATACCAGCACATCTAAAGAGTTGCTGGAGCTTTCGCCGTAGTCCTTGTAGATGGCATCCAAGGGTTCTTCCAGCGACAGTAAAGCTCTTGCTTTTTCTTCGCTGAGATCGGTGGTTTCCATGATGGAAACAATATCGAACTTGGTAGCGTACTCAATGGCGTGGTTCAAAATGACTTCCGGGGGTTGCTTCAACAGCCAGTTGGCAAAGTCGGTCAATTCTTCCTCCATCTTTGCGTATAAGGCTGCGTTGAGTTCAATCGCATCCATAGTGTTATCTTACCTCCTTTTCGATTTTGTGGGGTTTACCGGGTGTGCCATGCACAGCCGGTACTTTTAATTTGTCCAGAACAGAGGGACGGGAACTCTTGGCAACGATGGTACCATCAACCACCGGTTCTTTGCTGCCTTTGCCGTCCATATCCAGCAGAGCGTTCAGCTCCGTCAGCCGTGCTGACTTTTGCCGCAGCTCCGCTTCCTGGGGGAAGGGTTTGCCAAGCTCTGCTTTTGCAATATCCATCTGATTGTAGACATTCTGTAGCTGTTGCTTGTTGGTATTCAGCCGCCAGGATAGATCACTCAATTCGTTTTCAATACGGATCAAGTTACCTCTGGCATCGCCGCCCAGCGTGACCCGGTAGCCAAGCTGTCCTTTCAGCGTGAGAATGTAATCCTTGCCGAAGTTCTCCAAGGTGACCGACATAGTAAAACCACGGTAGGTGCCGATTTCCACCGGCTCCAAGCCGGTTGCTTCCTTGCAGGCTTCCAGCAGAGCGGCACCGGCATTGTCCTTGTCGGTCAGCTTGTCGCCTTTAACAATCATACCGGCGAACCCATCTTCCGGGTGGGGGTGAGCTTTCAGCTTTTCAATATCCGTTTCAATGGCGGCGATCACGGCCTTGAACTTTTCAATCTGTTCCGGGAAGTACCGCAGCAGATTATCTTCCAAGCGATACTGCTGGCTTTGGTGATCGGCTTTCAGCAGCTTCAGTCGTGCCACATCAATATCCAAATCCATCTTCTCCTTGATACGGGGATCACCGGCACACAATGCCTTGATTTCTGCATAAGAAAGAGCGGTTTCGTCCACATCCTCGCAGGATCGGACGGGAGATTTGGAGGTCATAATCTGGCTGATGAACTTCTGCTTGTTCTCAACGGTTTGCCAAAGGTAGCTGTCAAAGGTTCCTTCCGTCACATACCGGTAGATATGGACTTGGGGATTCATATTGCCCTGGCGAATGATACGACCACTTCGCTGCTCCAGATCACCGGGTCGCCACGGACAATCGAGATCGTGCAAGGCGATCAAGCGATCCTGGACATTCATACCGGCACCCATCTTGAAAGTGCTGCCCATCAGCACACGCACCTGTCCGGTTCGCACCTTGCCGAACAGTTCCTTTTTCCGGGCATCGGTATTGGCATCGTGGATAAAGGCAATCTGTTCCGCAGGCACACCCGCCGCGATCAACTTGCTGCGAATATCGTCATAGACGGTGAACTGGGGTTCTTCTTCGGGAGCGTCCACAAGGCTTTGCAGAGCATGAACCTCCGGGCTGTCCAAGTTCCCGGCAGGTGCTTTTGCTGCGGCTCTGGCCGGGGCTGTGCGGCCCTTGGGGGTAGAAATATCGCAGAATACAAGCTGGGTCAGCTTATCAGCTTCACCATCCTGCCAGATCTTCAGAATATTTCGGACGCACATATTGACCTTGCTTCCGGGATCGTCCGGGAGGTTAGGATTGATGATCCGCTGGTCAAGTCCCAGTTTCCGTCCATCGGATGTGATCTTCAGCATATTGTCAACAGAGGGGTCAACGGAACCGTTGTGGACTTCTGCTGCCCGTTCCGAAAGCTGCTGGACAAGCATCTTCTGCTGCTCCGTGGGCTGCGCCACTTCGTTGTGATAGACAGCCTCCGGGCGAGGAAGGTTGAGTTGGTCAGCCGTCTTTACATCGGCTGCTTCTTTCCAAATGGTTATCAGCTCCGGGAGGTTGAAGAACTTGGCAAATCGTGTTCTTGCACGGTAGCCGGTTCCCTCCGGTGCCAGCTCGATTACCGTCTTGGTTTCACCGAACTGGGATGCCCAACAGTCGAAGTGACTCCATCCCTTCTGCTTCAGCGTGTCGTGCTGGAGGTATCGCATCATGGTGTACAGTTCCGTCATGGAGTTACTGACGGGAGTGCCGGTGGCAAAGATCACACCCCGGCTTCCGGTCTGTTCATCCAGGTACCGGCACTTGAGGTACATATCGGAGGACTTCTGTGCGTCCGTAGTCGAAAGGCCAGCGACATTGCGCATCTTGGTATAGAGGAACAGGTTCTTGTAGTTGTGGGCTTCATCTACGAACAGCCGGTCAACACCCAACTGCTCAAAGGTCACGACATCATCTTTCCGGGTAGTTGAGGTCAGCTTTTGGAGCCGGGTTTCCAAACCCTTTTTCGTCCGTTCCAGACTCTTAATCGTGAACCGTTCCGCACCGCTGGCACGGAGTTCTGCAATACCGTCCTCGATTTCCCAAATCTGTTCCTGTAATAAACGCTGCTGCCGTTCCTGGGACACGGGGATTTTCTCAAACTGGGAGTGACCGATGATGACCGCATCATAGTCACCGGTGGCGATCTTGGCACAGAAGGTCTTGCGCCGTGCCGGTTCAAAGTCCTTCTTACGGGCAACCAGGATATTTGCAGAGGGATAAAGCCGCAGGAACTCGGATGCCCACTGCTCGGTCAAGTGGTTGGGAACAGCGATCAAAGACTTGCTGCACAAACCCAGTCGCTTGGACTCCATAGCTGCTGCGACCATTTCAAAGGTCTTGCCGCTGCCGACTTCGTGGGCAAGAAGCGTGTTGCCTCCGTACAGAATGTGGGCGATGGCGTTCCGCTGATGCTCCCGGAGGGTGATTTCGGGGCTCATACCACCGAAGGTGATATGGCTTCCGTCATACTCACGGGGACGGGTGGAGTTGAACAGTTCATTGTAGAGGGCAACAAGTGTCTGCCTGCGTTCCGGGTCTTTCCAGAGCCAGTCCGTAAAGGCATCCTTGATGGCCTGCTGCTTCTGCTGCGCAAGGGTAGTTTCCTTTTGGTTCAGCACACGCCGTTCTTTGCCATCGGCATCCTCCACGGTGTCATAGACACGCACATCACGAAGATTCAGCGTATCTTCCAGAATGTGATAAGCATTCATCCGAGAAGTGCCGTAGGTGGTGTTTGCGTTCACATCCCGGTAGCCAACATTGTTCTTGCCGGTGATGTTCCACTCTGCGGTAAAGGGAGAGAAATTGACTTTGATAGCCCTTCGCATATAGTAGGGAGGATTCAGCAGATCCTCCATGAACTCCTGGATGTACTTTTTGTCGATCCAGGTAGCACCAAGGCGAACATCAATCTCCTGCGCTTCCAGGTCTTTTGGCTGTGCCGCTTCCAGCGCAACCACATTGTCACTGTACAGTTCCGGGGCGGTTTTGGCGGCTTCTCTCGCCTCTGTGAGCTTTTTACGGACATTGCCAGATAAATACTCGTCTGCGGTAACAAACCGGGGATTGTCCTCTGAGCCGCTCCAGTTGGGCAGACGGAAGATAACTCCTCGCAGTTCGGATGCAAGTTCATCCTGCGTTTTGCCGGTGAGCTGCGCCATGTAGGACATATCCACTCTGGCTCGTTCAGCGATGGAAACAGCCAGGGCTTCGGAAGCGGTGTCCACAGAAGTGACCACCTGTGCCTGCCGAATGGTACGCTTGGTGAACATATCCGCTTTGCGCTCCATGTTGCCGTCATCGTCCAGCACTTCCAGAGAACACAGAAGGTAGTAGGAAGAATCATCGGAGAACGCCAGACGATTGCCACGGTCATTGATAAGGCCGAACTTTTCAGAGAACGCATCATAGAGGGTATTCAGCTCGGCTTGCTTCTCCAAAATGGCAGAGTCCGGTGTGTAGGCATCCATCTGTAAGTCGATAAGCTGCCGCACACACTCCCGCAGGCCAATCATGCCCTTGACTCGTTCCATGGCGGTGGCATTAAGCTGGGGCTTGACCATGCGGCTGTTTTCCCGGTAGTACACTTCGCCGTCCACCAAGGTGTAGGAGAAGTTCTTTACATCGGGGTCAGCCGGGATGGAAGTGTCTATGGTTTCGCCGTCACCCAGATCGGGCAGCTCCGCTTCCTGGTATGTGCCGGTGATATGCTGGATAGCTTCTTTTAGCTGATCCGCAAGGGACACACCGGGAATGGGTGCCACGGTGTAGTCCTGTCCGAAGCGGGTACTTTCGGAGGTTTCTTCACCCAGTACCATGTGGGGATTGTCCACGAAGTAGCTGTTGATGGCATATCCGTCTTTGTTCTCGCCCAGATGCACCCAGTCCGGTTCGATGGCAATGGGACGATCCCGCTTCTGCAAGAAGATAATGTCCGACACGACCTCGGTACCGGCATTGGCTTTGAACGCATCATTGGGGAGTCGGATAGCACCAAGGAACTGCGCTCGTTCAGCCAGATACTTTCGTACTTCGCTACTCTTGGCATCCATGGTGTAGCGGCTGGTCACAAAGGCCAGCACACCACCGGGACGAAGCTGATCCAGCGCCTTGGCGAAGAAGTAGTTATGAATGGAAAAGCCCAGCCGGTTATAGGCTGGGTCGTTGACTTGATATTGCCCAAAGGGAACATTACCGATAGCCAGATCGAAGAAGTCACGGCGATCCGTCTTTTCAAAACCGGAAACGGTGATGTTTGCCTTGGGGTAAAGCTGCTTGGCAATCCGGCCGGTGATGGAATCCAGTTCCACACCGTAAAGGCGGCTGTCACGCATCTGATCGGGGAGCATACCGAAGAAGTTGCCTACACCCATAGAAGGTTCCAAGATATTACCGCTCTGGAAGCCCATATTTCCAACCGCTTCATACATGGCCTGGATTACTGTGGGGCTGGTATAGTGAGCGTTCAGCGTAGAGCTTCTTGCTGCGGCATACTCTTCCGGGGAGAGGGTTTCGTACAGTTCTACGAACTCGTCTGCCCAGTTGGGTTTGCTTTCGTCAAAGGCATCTGCCAGACCGCCCCAACCAACATACCGGGACAAGATTTCCTGTTCTTCCGGTGTTGCCTGCCTACCCTCAAACTCCAGCTCTTGCAGCAGCTTGATGGCATCCATGTTCATACGGAACTTGGCCTTGGCACCACCCACACCCAGATCACTGTCTGTAATGCGGAAGTTTTCTGCTTCGGGAAGCTGCTGGGGGGACTCCGGCTCTTCCGTGCGGATTGTCTGCACCACCACATCGTAGGGCAGATTATTCTTTTCGCCGGGATAGACCGCAACGGTGTCCGTGACGAATTTAGAGGGTTCTTCCGGTGCATCAGGTGCCTTCGCTGCTTCCATTTCCTCAATGTGGCGTCGCACAAAGGAAATGGGTTCTGTTCGGAAGATAGGGAATCCGGTAGCGTTCTGGAAGGTAATGTCCTGGAAGTTGACGGAACCGGTGGCAAGATTCACCCGATCAACCATAAAGGTTCTGCCGTCGATCTCAAAAGTGGACTCACCGGGGATCAGATATTCCTTGGCAAATGCTTCATCGGAAAGTTGGGGTTCATCCACTTGGGGAGCAATTTCTGGCTGTTCAGCAGCAACCACGGTAATGTTTCCTTTATCCATGTACCGCTCAAAGTCCGTGCGTTCCATGCTGACTGGCTCCTGCCCCGGTTCGCTGGGCATGGTGTACCACACATCATCTTCATCCACATGGTCGATGACCATACGGACTTCGGGGTTTCCATCGAAGGACGCAATCAGATGATCGCTGGGATGATATACCTTTCCGTCCTGGGTAGTGAAGATCACCACTTCGGGCAAACCGTTCTCTCGCTGCATCTTGGCGAGGAAGTCAATGGCAGTAGCTTGTTCCGCAAACCGGAAAAGCTGCCCATCTTCACCGTAGTATTTCTGAATGGCAGCATCGAAGATACCGGTGATGCCCCCTTCATAGGGCAGCAGACGGATAGAAAACCGGTTGGGATCTTCTTTCGCCGCATCTTGTTTTGCAATGGCTTCCGCATCCTGCACAACCTGCTGGACAAAGGGAGAGGCGTTAAGCTTGTCAGCATCCACCACCTGTCCGTTTACGATCCCATTTTCTGCCAGCCGTTCCCGGATGGCAATGGGATCAATATCGTCCATGCGGCCATATTCTTCCTCGGTGTAGAATTTTTCCGCTTTGATAAGCTGGGCAATTCGCTTCTGCACCTTGGGCCAGGGCAGTTTCATCTGCTGATTGCCGCCCATACCCACATAGAAGGTGTCGGAACCATACTGGAGCTGCAACCAAGCGGCGGTGCTTCGTTCCCGCTCATGCTGCTGCATATACCGGACAACCGCTCGTTTGCTGACAATATCACCGTTCCATGCCTGGATAGCGGCATCAATTTCCGCTTGGGTTGCTACCGTGCGGAATACTTCGGGTTCCGGTGCCACCGGCGCAGCTTCCTCGGCCTGCTGAACAGGCTCCGCAGGCGGGAGCATTGCCATGGAATAGGTATTGCGTTCTGCGCCGGGGGCATCCTGGGCGGAGATCGTCACGGGATATTTGGTACGCAATTTTTCTACATACCGTTCCAAATCCTTGGCAGGAATGCCGCACATCTCGATGCTACCGGCACCGGGAATGTTTCTTGCGGTGAGGGTCAAATCCAGCATGACGGCGGCTTGCTCGGCATCTTCGCCGTACATTTCAAAGAAATCACCCATCTGATACAGAATAATATCGTTGGGATGTGCTTCCTTGATGGGATTGTAGTCCCAGATCGGGTCTGCTGCCGGTTTCTCAGCAACTGGTTCAGCATCCAAGGGGGCAGCTTCTTTCGCAGCCTTGGCAGCAGCCTTTTCCGCATCCAGGGCTTTCTTCTGGGCAAGCTGCTCCGGGGTGAAGAATCGCCCGGTTCGCATGAGTTCACTCATGCGCTTGGCAACCTTTGACCAGGACAGTTCCACATCGTAGCAGTTGGGCTTCTTGTAGCGAATACCCTTGCCGTCATACCACTCGTCGCTTCGGAAGCACCGGGACAAGGCGTTGTTACCGCCGCCGATCCCGTATTCCTTTTTCAGAAATGCGGCTTGTTCCTTGGGAGTGGGATTCGTTTGGTAGAAATCGTAGATTCTGCCTTTGCTGCCCGAAACATTACTGCCTCCAGCCAAGGCTTCATCAATTTCATCCTCGGTGATGAACCCGTCCACATGGGGAATTTCCGTCATTTCCGATGTGAAAGTTTTCCGGGGTAAGGTTAAATCCTTGAGTGCTTCAAAGACCGGCTCCGGCTTGGGATAGCGGAAGCGAAGCACCTTTTCACCGGCTTTATACGCATCGAAGAACGCACGGTATTCCTTGATGATGGCTTGCAAAGATTCCGGTTCAGACAGATAGACGGCGATCTTGGCGGTTTCGTCCGGGAACCCTCCACGCAGGTCCCGGACAATGCCAAGATACTTGTCACGGTAATCATCGGATATATCTCTTGCGATATACCATAACCGTTCTGCTGTTTTCTGCCTTTCATATCCGGGAGCTTCGGCAAGTTCCACATTGGTAGCGAACTGACCCTGTTCGATCAGTTCACCGATTCTCTTTGTGGCATCTTCCCAAGACAGAATTTGTGCAGTCCGGGCATACCGGGCAGACTCGCCCCTGGCAAATCGCATCCCGTTTTCGTCAAACCAAACGCTGACCTTATTGCCGTCAAACTTCAAACCGTTGGAACCGTGGTAGACTTTCTGAACGAACTCCACCATGTGTTCCATGGACTTATTCTTGGAGAACTCATTGACCAGCACCGTGCGGTGATCGTCCGTATTGGAACCCAAACGCAGGAAATGGTCGATATACTCTTGGGGGAAAGTGAAAGCGGAGGGCGTAACTGCTACGCTCTCCGCTTGGTCGATGTATGCGATTTGTTCCGACTCGGTTAGGAAGAAGGAGAATTGTTCCCCCACAACGGGGGCATCTTCGATTAGCTGAAGATCAGCTCCTGGAGAATCACTTCCTCGGCCTGGGCGTGTAAATTGTTCATCATCCCAACCCACATCACCGGGTTCGAGGCTTTCAGTTCCTCCGTCACTCCCGCCGATTTCTTCAGTTCCTCCACCATCTGCTCCATACGCCGGTTCGCTGTCTGATCCACTTCCCGCAGATGGGGGTACAGTTTCTCCGACAGGATCATGGTGTGCCACAGTACCGGACGGTGTTCCTGCAGGTACTGCTTCCTCATCCTGCCGTACTTGCCCAGGGGCTGCTGCTCCTGCTGACTCAGCGACAGGTTCGGGATCAGATAATCCCCGTTCTTGATGTAACTCAGTTGGCTCATAATTCTGGCTCCTTTCAGCTTGCTTTGTTCTTTCGTATTTTTTAACTGTGATTTCGATTTGCCGCAGCACCGCTTCGCTGCTCTGGCTGATGGCTGCGCCCAAGGCACCAACCGTCTGCGGGGTATTGAAGTCGAATACCGGCATGAAGTCCAGATGCTCAAAGTGTTCATCGGGATTCAAGCCGCACCGGGATAGGATGGTATAGGTGGTGCTGACAACCGCCGCTTCATGGAAAGCGTACCGGATGTTTTCTTCATCATAATCTTGAAGGAACGATCCGTCAACGATGCCAAGGATGTCCTGCTTATGGTCAAGCCAGTAGTCATCCATGAGCCAGTTGGAGATTTCTTCGATCAAGTCGGGGAAAGAAACGGCGGGGCCGACATCGAATTTCTCCACCAAGGCGGATGTAACCGCCTGCTCATGTTCAGCTTGATACTGGAACAGATATGGCGTTCTTGCGTTTTGCCGTCCCCCGGTATCCGCAACATCAAAGACATATTTCAGTTCGGGGTTATCGCCGGAGGTATCAATGAGAGCGATACCGGTGGAACCTCGCCGTACATACCGGCCCATTTGCCGATTCCATAGCTCATAATCGGCACAGGCAGTAGCTTCCGGGCGTTGGGCAAAGATCATAAGCTGCTCATGGTAAGGGTATTTATATACCCTCGCCATGGTTCGCAGAAAGGCTGTCCATTTCTGCTGACTGCTTGTGATTTCAACCGCCGTATGCTCTGCCAACTGTGCGTAGAATTGCAGTTTAGACGGCATCGGCATCCTCCGATCCAAAGTCGGGCATCAAATCCAGAGCTTCGTACTCGGCATCGGTCATGTGCCGCAGCTTGTTGATGGCGCTGTCGGTAAGATCACGCAGCTCCTGTTCATCTTTGCCCAGGTAGGTACGCATTTCCGAAAGGGCTTGCATCAAGCCAAGCCGGGTGCCAGTGTTGTAGATGCTCATAAGCTGCTGTTCTTCGTAAGTGATGTTCATATTAGATTTCCCTTCCTTTCGATTTCTTGTGTGTGTTTTTCTGACGCGGTGGTGTGGACTGACTTTTGAGCTGGTCGATGACGGACGGTTTTTTCTCCTTGGGCGGCTCCTTGGTTCCAGGAGCCTTGCCGTTGTTGATGATACCGTCGATCATACCGTAGTCATCTTCCAGGGACATTTCAGCCGCCCGGAGGTGGTTTTCTGGGAGGACAGATGGCTTAACCACACCGGCTTGTACATCCCGCTGATAGCTTACCGCAAAACGGGTGCTGATGGCAACGATGTCGGGGCGCTCCTTGATGGCGTTCCAATCTTCGGTTGTGACACCAAACATACCGATGTGCATAGCCAGATCTTCGCTGTCAAATGCCATCGCCTCCGTGTTATCTCTGTGCAGCATATACACAGTTACATCCCGTTCCATCAGTTCCAGGGCAAAGTCCGTGGAAATTGGCAGCATATCCGGGGCTGTGTAACCAAAGGCTTGCAGCTCTGCTTGACTGACATAGGGATCGGGCTGAGGCACATCGATGGACTGTTCCCGAAGTTCCTGGGGCATATTAGCGGCGGCGAGGGTTTCAATCAGTTCCGTGGGAGCGATACTGACCTTGTAGGAATCCATACCGTGTTCTTCACAGATATTGATGCAGGCGGTGGATATGTGCATCATGGGATCATCCAGTCTGCCGCCGTCCAGCAGTTTCATAGAGTCCTTATCGTAGATGGTATAGTCGAAACCGGAATCTGTCCTCTGGATGTACAGATACTTACTGTCCGACACCAAGTAGAGCTTTTCCGCTTCCTGCATTTCTCTGACTGCATCGGGGGTAATGGTGCCAGCTTTCAGCTTCTCTTGCAGTTCCAAGCATTTCTCATAGGTGCCAACGAACAACACCGGGCCAGGGAATAAAACGGCATCCCGATTGTAGGTGTATTGCTGGATGTAGGTGGTATCCTCCGGTGCGGTACGGTGGAAGTTGCTGACCAACCGATACTCATACCGCTTGGCAGCACCGGTATCCTCCACCGGTTCTTGTGGGATATAGACCCGCTTATTGATTTCCGCAAGCCGGTCTGTAAGATCATTGAAGCGTTCATCCTGCCCGTAAATTGCCATCATATCCAGGAGAATATCGGACAGAGGGCGAAGATCTCCGGCTCGGAGTTTTTCTTCTACCCACGCACATATCCCGTCTATGCCCTCGGCGGGAATGCCAGGGATCGGTTCCCCATTGGTCTTAATCATCAGATGTACGGTGAAGTCACCGGCAAATGTGGAGATTGCATCGTCTGTGTTGACAATAGGATCTCCACCGGACACGGTGGGCGAAGTTTCTGCCACCGGCACAGCTTCAGCCGGAGCATCGATGGTGATACCACGCTCCTTGCAGATTTCCTTGAAATGCTGCTCAATGCTGGAAATGAGTTCAGAAGAAGTGCGGTTAATGGTTTCAAGACTTGCCCGAAGTTCCTTCAGCTCTTTGCCTTGTGACCAACTGGCGATGTAGCCGAAGCTGTTGTCTGCGGTTTCGATGCCGAAGTATTGGCAGACCGCATAGGAAATGCTTTCCGCTTCCACTTCCTCGGTGTGCCGGTCCTTTTCCTCCGGGGCAAGGACTGTAACACCATCGTCAGCCAGCTCGGTCATCTTATCGTAGTTGTGCAGTTTGGAGTGGGCAATCTCATGGACACCGGCACAAATCGTCTGGACTTGGCTCATTCCGTCCTGGATGGTGATTTGCTGGGCAGTAAGATCAAAGAAACCGTCCACATCCCGATCTGTATGGGCGATCACGATGGGAACCGGCGAAGTGCGCCGAAGTGCTTCCATGAACGCTTCATACTGCTGCACGTCGCCGGAGAGGCTGTGTGCCAGTACCGGTAATGGCTTGCCATCGGTCTGGGACACATCAAAAACGGATACCACTTTGAACATGGGAACACTAACTTCCCCTGAATTATTCGCGCAGGCTCAGCTTATAGTCCAATAACTGTACAGTAGCAACACAATACAGCTATTTTCTATTTG
>CALVKL010000106.1 GCA_944332695.1 uncultured Bacilli bacterium | reverse complement strand
TGAATAAACCTGAGACATCCCAGAGTACAAAACACTGGGATGTCTCTTACTATATGTTACGTGATTTGACGCTTACATTGATATATCGACAGAAAGCGATATTCCTACAATGGACTTAATCTGTGATTGTATACAAAAAAGAATTCCACCGATAATGTGATTAGCGGTAACGATAGGACAGCAAATTAATTGTGCTACGGATATCTATATATTTGCGTACCATTATTGTGTAAGGTATTTGCTCTTGCTTTTTATCTAGGAAAAATGTAGAATATACGTATATATTTTCTAAGGAGGGCATTTGGATGGCGCAGAATATTGTTACTATGTATCAAAAAATGCATGAACAAATCGTGATATTACAAAGACGAGAGAAGACTATCAATGAACGGTTGTCTTCTTTAGCTAGCAAAGCTAGAACAGATGGAAGCGCTCTTCAGCCTGTTTACCAGAAAGATATTGCTGCAATTGATGAAGAAATTAGCCGTCTGGAGATTTACGTTTCTGGTGCAAGGACTCATAGCATTCTCACAAATTACACACCTATTGCAGAAAAGGTGCATCCAGTTGTATTACAACAATTGTATACTATTCTATCAAATTCTGCTGCAGGTAAGAAAGCAGCTATTGAATTGCAAAAGAAGTGTGCAAATGCGAAGAAATTTTTTGAGGATGAGAAGACCCGTTTGACGAATGAACTGCAAAGCAAAACCAGAGCCCTTAATAGTGGAGCTTCTGATGGACCAGAGGCACGGAATCTTAAGAATGAGCTCAATCAGATTCGACGTCAGTATGCAGATCTTGCATCAGGGGTGCAAGCACAAGCCCTTTTAGCAGAGATCACCGCCAGATCTTCGGCATACTTTATTAAGCAGGGTGCTACTTATCGGGCTACAGTTCCTGTTAAGAATCCGGAAGTTTTTTGCTTTGGCTTTACCTATTTCCCGTTCCCTATGGGGGATAGTTTTGATGCTCAACTTACTAAAACCTTTGGCAAGTTTTATAATCCATCTGACAAAACAATTCTTCTGCCCTTATGCATTCCTGCAGATGGAATTAGATCCGATAACCTGTATCGGTCGACTAATATCACGATTACATATAACGATACCACTCGAGATAAATCCTATCAGGTCCTACAGGGAATATTGTTTAACATTCTGCGTAGTTATAAACCGTTACATCACCGTATTACATATATTGACATGGACACATATAATCCAGAACAACTGGGATATATGAGGAAATTTGTTGGAGAAGATGGATTAATTGCTTTTCCCAGAAATGTTGATGAAGCAAAGTCGATGCTCGGTACATTGAACACCACAGCAGCGTCTGAGCCGGAAGATAAGCGAGAGAGAAGATACCTGTTTATTCGTGGTATAAAATCTTCGGGAAGTGGCGATTTGTCCGATACAGTCCGAAATATTTGCAACAACTTCCGAAAAAACAATATTGTCACCGTTTTTATGGATCGCCAGGATGATAAAATGGCGTCGTTTTCATGGCTTACCCAGCTCCATGTCGGTCTCTCGGTCTTTTCAAAGGACGGAATGTTCGTTACCGAACAATGGGGTTCCCCATTACGCTTTGCGTTTCTTGCGTCTCCTGGGGGACTTGATAGTGGATCAGAGATGTCGATGCTTAGTCACTATCAACCAAAAACATATGACAATAGATATGAGGCTTTCTTCCCCTTGAATAAAATGCCTGCTTATCTCACACAAAAAAGAAAACGCGAAAAGATTGTCGTACCCTATGGTATGGATGAAAAAACCGGACAGGTATCTTATTTTAAATTTGAGGATATGAACTTTGCTGCCTTCTTGATGGGCGGTTCGGGCTCTGGTAAAACCACATTGATCCATGCCGTAATCGCAGGAATTATTAATACTTATCACCCAGATGAAGTAGAACTCTGGCTTGCGGACTTTAAAGAGGCGGGTTTTGCCCCATATGAGAACAATATGCCGCCCCATATCAAGTACATATTAATGGACTCGAGCCCTGAAATGGTTTGCGCATTTATTGACAAACTGCATGAAGAACTGATGAGAAGAAAGGCGATACTCAAGAGCACCCCAGATCGCCTTGATGTTCCCGTTAGCCGGTATATGCCTGCAATCTTCGTTGTTATCGATGAGTTTGCGGCAATCTCTGAAACAATCAAGAGTAGACCTAAGCACCAGGTGCGGTTAACAACCTTAATGACCCAGGGTCGAAGCTTAGGTTTCCGCTTTATTTTCTCGAGCCAGGCATTTACGACTGGTGCTGGCGCGTTAGATCCTACGGCAAAAGGACAGATCCAAGCGAGAATTGCAATGGCACACCAAAAAGTCGACGAAATCAAAGGTGTACTTGAATTGCCGACAATTACTGACGAAGCAAAGGAGATGATCAATAATCTCCGTGCACACTATGTCCTGTATAAGAATCCTCTTCCCAATGGATATAGGCTGAATCGTTCGCTTGGCTTATATTTCCCGGGCTCTGGTATGGATGCATGGCCTTCGCGCTATGCGTTGTTTGAACGTCTTAACAAGAACATGAGGGCTGTAGACGAAAAGGATTATGATTGCAATAAGCCCAATCAGTATGTAGACAAGAAACCTATTGTATGTGGCAGCGCTGCATTGACAGCTTTCTCTCCCAAACGTTTTGACGAAGAAGTAAAAGGCTATCGTTCTGACCGATCTACTTCTCTGGCAGATGAGGATGTCGTAATTTCCTTTGGACAACCGAGATCTTTGGACAGAGGCATTTACACTTTTATCACTAATAGTGCAAGAGAAAACATTTTCTTACTTACTAATCGTGATGAAATGGTATGTACGATGTCTGTGATCCTTTCGGCTATACGGTCTGCACGATGTCAGGGAGCAGAAGTTCAGATTTGGGGACATCGAACAAATAAGATCTATCGCAATTACAAACAGTCCCATTTTTCAAAACTAACTGTTGCTGATGGAAAAGATGCTGTTTGTGACGCGATGATTGAACTTGCAAGAAAAATGCACAATCGTGCGAAAGGCAACGAATTAATTGTTCTATTGGGTATGGAGAAAATTTGCGAAGAGATAGCCGATGAAAGCGGTAACACACCGTTTGCTTCCGACGTGTGGGCACGACCCAGTTCATTGCATATTAAGTCTTCCAATACTCAAAAACCCTTGACGGTCGGCGTGGTATCCCCTAAATCTGAACTCATAAGCCCAAAAATTGAATTGGATCAATCTGATATGGATATGTTTAATGCCATTTGGGAAGAAAACGATAAAGACCATTCGAAAACTTTTGTTTCAGACAGCACGCGAAAGGAAGCAGATAAAGAACGTGATAAAAGAGTAGCTGCCTTGTTCAAGGAAAGATTCGGTGAAAACGCGGATGTTTCTTTTCTTGATGAAGATGAGGAAACTGATATTTCTATGGAGGATTTACGCCAGTCGATTTCGTCCTCGGGAAACGCTGCCTCAAAGCAAAACTATCTGCAAATATTCATTAATCTGCTTGAATATGGTTGCAGAAATGGATACCACTTTTTATTGTGTATCGATGACTACAACAAACTGAACGACATGGGATTGAAAATTAAGATGTTTAACCACAGGTTGGCCTTTCAGACTGATAGTAATGACACATCTACTTGGATTTTCAATTCGACACAGGCTGCAACGCTTGCACCACATGTTTGCCTGTATGGTGGCTTAGGTGCTGCAAATGAACGGTTCCTTGTTACACCGTATCTGCATAAAGGTGTAACATGGGGAGACTGGATGATTGATGAGAATGGGCAGGCCTATAATCTTACAAATATTTAATATTATTATGGAGGTATCTAGCAATGGCAGAGTATATGAACCCTACTAATTACAACAATATGATAGAGGCTCTGAATAATTTCGCGGCAAATACTCTGGAAACCTGCGAGAAACTCAAGACGGCGTGTACAGTGTGTACCGCAGTTTTAGGTCAAGACGACGTTGCCACAGCTAAGATTGTAGCGAGTGCAAGTGTAATTTGCGCACAGTATGAGGAACTTGTGCTTGAGGCCAAACGAATTGCTGTGGATATGCAACAGGAATTGCAGAATTATTACGAACGCGAGCGTGCTTATTCTGATGATTCGGATGGCTCCGGTGATGATGACTTCTGATTCCAGATGAACTGAAATAAGGAGGAATGACATTATGTATATTAATATTTCTGAAGAAGCGATTGCAAGCGAAAAAACTCTGCGATCTGAGGTAAAGACCCTACATAAGGATCTGTATCAGGGTGCAAAGAACCTGATCACTGTGTACAATGAAAATCGAGCAGGATTGGGATATCACGATCAGATGATTTTGCAATTGCTCGAAGATCTTGCTTCTGAAAGTGGAGAGACATCAAAAGTTGCAAAATTGACGAAAGTGCTGAAGTTTAGTGAAGCAAACCGTCAGGCACATATAGATGATCCGAATTATAGTAGTAAGAAAAGATGATACTACATAATGCTTGGCCCTCGATTTTCGAGGGTCAAGAGAAAGTATGGTGTTTATATGCCTGTTTTAAATGTTTCGGATGAAGCCTTACTGGCAGAAAAGAAACTTTACAGTCAGGTTGCAAAATTGCAAAAAGCTATAGAGAATAGTGCGTATTTTATAACTTCGGAGTACCAAGAAAACGAACAAGGATTAGGTGCCCATAGTCGTATTATAGACGGCCTTTTGCAAGAGTTGCACTCTGCAGCCAATTCGCGAATATCAGTAAATCAGTTGCGCCACGTACTTCGTTTTAGTATCGCCAACAGAGAAAACCATAGAAAAAATGTATTCCTGAGCCAAAACCAAAGAATCACGCCTGCTACAGATAATGTTGCCTACACTGCTGGTGTGATTGGGCGGATTTATGAAGAGGGATATAGGCAACTGCGCACCCCAAATAAAGACGGAAAATGGGATGGAGATACTTTTTTCCCTGACAGAGAGGCTACACCCATAAGATACAATCCTAACAAAAGGACTTATGGGCAAATTTTCGACAACCTCAAAACACAATATGGTATTAGCTATTCTGGAACACCGTACAGAGAGGGATATGCAGACTTTTCGGGGATAGCTATTGCACAGGTATCTTTAGCGGATATTGTAGATAAGCACGTTCAAGACGGTCTTATAGATGACCCTTTGGTTGCGGGCGATAGTACTGATTTTGCGAAGATATTCTCTAATAGAGAACAAAACTTCCAGTATGCGGATGAAATTGTTGCGAATGCCCAGGTTTCGATCCCTAGTCTCCCCTCCGGATATTCTTCAACAGATTTGGCAAAATGGCGTGAAGAACACCATTTTACTTGGGATGAATCTTATCTAAATGGTTATCTTTTAGTTCCGTCTGAAATCCATAACAATATATCCCATACTGGTTTGGTTGGTGTGAGCAGACATGGCAAACAGGCTGAAGAAATCATCATCGATAAATTAATAAATAGCGTTTGATACCCAACCTCCGGGAGGTAATCTATGGCACGTATTTCTATACCGTGGAAAACATATCTCCATTACAAAAAAAGCTTGAATCAACAGGATAAAGCTCTCTATGAAGCTATCTTGGATGGAATGTTGGAATGGAAAACAAGAATTCCGATTCCGTCTTCAAGTGATGTAGATCATGTTTATGATATTTTTACAATGGTTCTGCGCGATGTACCTATGCTTTTTCATGTAAGTAATGGACTAAGAATTAGCACAGGTTTCTGTAGTTATGTTATACCGGACTATATTATGGATGAGCAGACATACAAAAAGTATTATGCTTCAGTAGTTGACTTTCTGAAAAAGTGTCAGGGATTATTAACAAAACACGAACCATTTAATAAGCTGCAGATTATACATGATTCCATAGTGAAGCATGTGGAGTACCACAATACCGAAACGAACAATGAGCACAATGTTTTGGGTACAATTTTAGACAAAAAAGCGGTCTGCGAAAGTATTGCTAAATCATACAAATTGTTGTGTGACTACAATTTGATTCCTGCGATTGTTGTGTTTGGTTATTCGGATGCAAACAATCAGAGTGTTAGTAGAAAGGGTTATTCTGTATCCTCCACTGCTTTGGAAGATAACCATGCCTGGAATATTGTGAAACTAAACGGTAAGTGGTACAATGTCGACTTGACTTTTGATGTTACGTTAGGGGATTTTGATACTTTTACTGCGTTTCGTTATGATTACTTTTTGCGCTCGGATCGGATATTTGATCTTGAGCATCATGCATCGCAAAGAGAACTACTTCCGAAATGTTCCGAAGATTTTAATCTTTATAGAAAAATTGACCAATATGTTCAAACGACGACGGATGTGGTAGCGGTAACAAAGGTTGCTTTGAAGAAAAAAAACAATAGAAACACAATAATCTTTGGCGTGGATCCGAGCTCAGAATTGACCGAAAAGAACATTGCCACAGCTGTGAGCACAACGTGTTTATTAAACGGAAAGGGTGCGTCTTCATATACCTATAATAACCGCACAGGAGTATTTTGTGTAATTCTCGAGTAAATAGGAACGAGAATTACTGTTCTGTGTTCGATTAATAAACTATCGCTTGCTAGAAGGATTGGCGAAATTCCCCAATATCATATTGTTTATTGCGCGAAAAACCTTGAAAAATGTATATATTTTTGTTATACTTTTTTTAGCAAAAAGTATAGGAGGGATACCATGGCAAAAGATCTTCCGAAAGGAACACGATTGAAGTCCATGCTTGGTATAGATATCGTGATTGATAAGAAACTCGGCGAAGGTGGCCAGGGCTATGTTTACAAGATTGATTACGGTGGACAGCCTAAGGCGCTGAAGATTTACAAGCCGGGTAAAATGAAAGATCCCAAGGCGTTCTATAAGAATCTGAAAAACAACGTTAGCAAGGGTGCGCCCAACGCAAGTTTCCTTTGGCCTACAGACATGCTTAAATGGGACGGTCATACCTTTGGATACATCATGGACCTGCGGCCTTCTGAATACGTTGAGCTTGTCGACTTTATGAATGCGAAAAAGCAGGTGCATTTTGAATCCTTCAAGGCAGCTGTTACTGCGGCGCTAGAAATGACTGCGGCATTCAGAATCCTTCATAGCAAAGGATATAGTTACCAAGATTTAAGCGACGGAAACTTCTTTATTAATCCCCAGACTGGCAAAATTCTGATTTGTGATAATGATAACGTCTCTGAGTATGGTCAGAACACTGGAATCTTAGGGACACCTCAGTATATGGCTCCCGAAATTGTTCGAGGAGAAGCCAAACCTAGTACATATACCGACAGATTCTCTTTGGCTGTCGTGATTTTCATCCTCATCACAATGACACATCCCCTAGAAGGTAAGCGTCACTTGTGTGAGATTCTAACTCCCAAGAACGAGCAAATTATTTATGGAACAGATCCCGTATTTATTCTAGATCCTACAGACCGTCGCAATGCACCTGTTGCTGGTGTACATACAAATATTGGCATTGTTTGGCCAGAATTGCCGGATTATGTGAAGAATATGTTCATCAAGCAATTCAGCAAAGAGATTATGATGGCACCTCAGCGTCGTGCAACTGAAAGTGATTGGCAGAATATGCTGATTCAATTAAGATCTGACATTGTTAGATGCGGAAGCTGTAGAGGTGAGAACTTCACACATAATGAAGCAAAGCCTGTTTGCAGTGGATGCGGCAAGCCGCTACCAATTCAGCGGTATCTTAAGCTTTCTGGTGTGAATTATAAGATGCCTATTGTGGCTGGTAATATTGTATATCGGTCTCAGCTGGGTTCTAGTAATATTGATGTGGCCGGTGATCCTGTCTTTGTTGTTCGGGTTCATCCCAAAGATCCGCGAACATTGGTTCTTCAGAATCTTTCTGGAATGGAACTGCGAGCAATTAAACCCGATAGCTCTCGTGTTTTGCTGAAAGATAAGGGCGCTATTAGCAACGAAGCCGGAACTGTAATTGAAGCCTTCGGTGGCAGCGTTACTATTGTCTAAATTAGAATAATATATACGTATTCGTTAGGAGGATAAATAATGGCTATTACAACTGATAAAATGGAAGGTACAGTTAAGAAGGAACTGCATGTTTTCTATGTTTTGGATACATCCGGCAGTATGTCGGGTGCTCCTATCGGTGCGTTGAATGACGCAATGCGTTCCACTGTAGAAGAACTCCGCAAGAAGGACGGCGAAAAAGCCGACCTCCGCATTGCTGTGCTTGAATACAACAGTGCAAATCGCTGGGTAACCCAGGGCAATAACGGTGTCGAGAACCTTCAGGACTTCTTCTGGACTGACCTGCAGGCAACTGGATTGACTTATCTCGGTGGTGCATTGAAGGAACTGAATACCAGCCTTTCTAGAAATGAGAAGATGAAGGCTGAAACTGGAAACAAGGTTCCCGTTGTTATTTTCATGAGTGATGGTTATCCTAACGACGATTGGCAGGAAGGTCTTCAAGTTCTTGCCGAAAATAAGTGGTATCGCGCAGCAATCAAGATTGCCTTTGCGCTCGGTGATCAGGCAGATACCGAGGTCCTGGCTAAAGTCGTAGGTGTTACCAAGCAGGGACAGATTGTTCCCAATTACGAAGCAGTTATTAAAACCAACGATCTACAGGCGTTCTCCAACATGATTCAGGTTGTCTCTGTTTCCGCTTCTTTGGCAGCATCCTCTAGCCAGATGCTTGGAACTGAGGTTGGCGCTGAAACTATTGTTAGGGAAGCTGCAGGTGAAGGCGCCAACACTGATGAGAACGGAGTGGTAATTGTTGATGCTACTTCTGCTGGCGGAGATATCTATGCTTCGGACGCAACTGCTGACGATTTGGATGGCTTTGATGTAATCTGATTTCCTGCCAAATACTAGGTGATCGGTTAATGGACATCGCAGAATTCATCGTTCTGCGATGTTCCTGCATGAACATATTTTCCCGGGAGAGTGTATTTTATGGCAGAGTATATTTCTTATAACTGCACTGTAATCGGTCAGAGATATATAGACAAGGAAAAAACGTGTGAGGATAGCTCAATTTCTTATAACTCAGACGACATGCATATTGCAATCGTTGCAGATGGACATGGAGATCCCAAGTGTTTCCGGAGCAATGTAGGCTCAAGAATAGCGTGTGAAGTTGCCCTGGAAAGCATGAAAGAGTTTGCCCTAGCAATTAAGGAGGGCGAAAAAGAAGAATTGCTCTTTACACCCAGGGGTGCGGAAAGACTCACCTCCAATTTGTTTAATGCTATTCTTGCACGATGGTCTGAAAAAGTTCTTGAGGACCTTAACAACAATCCTCCTTCTGATGAAGAATATGATTCGGCGGGAGAAAAGAATGCTACAGTTTACCGGTCCGGCAAGGGACTCACCCATATTTTTGGAACAACCTTAATAGCTATGCTTATGACTTCTCGCTATCTTCTTGTCCTCCACCAAGGGGATGGGCGCTGCGTTGTTATGCATGAAAACGGAAAAGTGGACCAACCTGTGCCGTGGGATCCTCGCTGTGAAGGTCGTAATACTGCTTCTCTTTGTGATGAAGATGTGTTGGCACATTGGCGCTATCACATAATTGACTTATCCAAAGATCAGATTGTTGCATGTTATGCTGTTTCAGACGGCATTGAGGATTCGTTTGAAACAATGAAAGAAATGAACGCATATCTTTGTATGCATGCATGTGACTATGTAAACATGGGGCACTCCGCTTACTTTGATGCGGTGCCCGCTCATTTTGCGGCTCTTACTAAACAAGGAAGCCAGGACGATATTTCGATAGGCTGCATCATCGACATTATAGCTATAACGAAGTACTTGGAACTGTATTCGTTAATACATGAGTATTATGTTGCAAAAGGCGAAAACCGCAGAGCCAATGAAAGATTAAATTCAATGCAGCGCAAGACTGAGTATTTGACTGATCGCCTAGAACGGGCTAAAACTGCATTTGAAAATGCACAACAAGAACAAACAAACTCAAGTAGTACTCTTGAAAAAATGCAAATGGCAGTCAAGACTGCTATTGCAGGCTTAGTTACCAGCACTCAAAGAAAAGAAGCTGCAGAAGAGGCTTTAGTTGTTGCACAGAGTGAATACGATCAGTATATGTCTGTGCGAAATGAGTTTGTCGAAAAAGCGACATCGACGGAAGAGTCTATGAAGGTTCTTGCAGAGAAAATAAAAAGTCTTTCGATTGAAAAATCTGAAATTGATGATGAGGTTGATGACGGAGCCTTGGTGTATACACAGCCAGGTTCAGAATATGACGATTTTGGTGAACAAGCAGACGAGGAAACTATCGTAGAGGATACTGCTGAATCCACTACGGAATCCGATGAGGAATCAATGAATAATTCCTTTGAAACAGAACAACCTACAAAAAAAGAGAAGAGAGGGCTGTTCGGAAGAAAGAAAAAACGCAAACTAGAAGAGGTATGATATGGCAAGTACATATATGAATAACTATCGGCAACAATGCCGCGCAGATAGGGATAGCAAGATCTCTTCCGAAGAGTACGAATGCCGAAAAACTGTAAATAGTCTGTCTTCTAGATATCAAAGTCGCAAGAAGTGGTCGGATTACCTAAAACCGACAGGTGGAATAAGTGCGATTGCAATTATCGTATTTTTACTGATATGCCCTATAAATGTGGCAGTTCTTTGCGGATTGCTATTGTGGCCCATTCTAAACTTTATTGTTGTCCCTACTAAAAATCAGAAGATTGATAGCAATAATGAAGAGATATCCAAGCAAATCAGAGAGTGTGAAGCTGTCAGCCGAGAACGGTGCAAGGCACACGAAAAAGAATGTGAGCGTAAAATTGAGATAGAAGAAAAGAAGTATCGTGATCTCGTTTCTAAAGCAAGAAAAATATATGGTGGAAGTACAGTTATCGATCCAATAATTAAATTTGTTGCTGATGATTTTGAAGTTAGAATTCGAGCAACCAACAGAGCTGCACATGTATCATATATTGTTGCAGAGTGCTTTTTTGGTGTCGAGGAAACTCAACTGTGTATTTTTGACACACTCCCGCATTCTGGTCAAAATTATGCCTCTAAGAAATATGACTTCTTCATAAATCGATTTTACAATTTGCCAGATTTTTTCGATCGGATTGGTTTCGCCCAAGCATTATCAAAGCGCGTGGAGTTTGAAATTCTTAGGCGTTTTCCAACTGATCCTGTAGCTCCATCTCGTGCGTTTAAGCCAAAGGTTGAGATTGACTATGACGATACACTCATGCACCTAACCTATAAAGTGCAAAATCCCAATTACCGGGCCGCTGTACATATGCGTACAGGTATCGGGTCATAAGGTTTCAATGAATAAAAGCGCAATTGCTGGCAATATGTGGTTAGACTGGTGATTGCGCTTTTTAGCACATTTCTAAGCGGCAGTAAGAAATAGATTTTGTGCTTATCGGCTTAACTCAGCAAGTCACCATATCTTGTAACAGTCCGAAATATAGGACAGCTTCCATGAGATAAT
>CALVKL010000105.1 GCA_944332695.1 uncultured Bacilli bacterium | reverse complement strand
TGAATAAACCTGAGGTGTCCCAGAATACAAGACTCCGGGACGCCTCTTACTATATACTGCTAGATTTGACGCTTACGTCAGGTCACAAAGGGTCAAGGGCAAGACAAGCGGTGTACCGCCGCCCTTGACCCTTTGCACCCTGCCTGCTGAAATGTAACCAAGGGGCGGTATCCCGCCCCCCATGCGACAGATTTCTACCAGAGCCAAAACAAATTTGCGCAAAACTCTTGACACTACCTTCTTCCCGGGGTACGATTCTTTCTTGCCATTTGTATGACCTCCTGTATGGTGCTTCTATTCTACACCACTCAGGAGGTTTACACAAACTTTGGGATAGTCTCAGGCAGCGACCTTTGTAATTGTGTTAATTAGATGCATTGAGGTTTAGTTGCACTTCAACATGGTAAGGGTACTTATCTAAAGTTATTTCGAGCGTATTTATGTTTGCATTATAGACACACCCAATGATGTTGCCATCAAGCTTGTGAGCGGCACACACGTTCATGTTGTCTAAATCAAAAACTATTACCGAGTTGAGCAGCCGAGTCACCAACACAAGATACTTGTCCCCGATTTCATATAGATTGCTAAACAAATCGTTTTTCTCGTGCAGAAACATACGTATTGGCTTTGATTCGCCAAGTACTTCAAATTGAAGACTTTTCTGAAAATCATAGAAGTCGTGCTTGAATTCTTGCTTGGTGTCACCTCGCAAGTAGAAGGTGCCATTCTTGAAATATAGCCAATTCGTGTTTCCGTGGTAGACCCGTCTTTGTTTAAACCATTTGTTGGGTGACGATTCAAGGTCGAAATCGGAAGGATCCAATAGAATAAAGGGGTTATATTTTTCTTCCCAGTAGTAGTAATTGTACGGCCCGAAATATGCGTCAAGATGCGGAGAAGATACCAGTTTGCCCGGCAATTGCACTGTGGTTTGATTGTTGATTTCAAGCGCATACCGTTGACCATTGCAAAACAATATTGTTATCTTAGAATTGTCACAAAAATCGACATCAAGAGCAGGACGGAGTCTTAAGTCTACATCGATTTTTCTTTCGCCGGTGAATACATCAATGATCTGTAGACTGTCATTTCGCCAAATCAGTAAATGCTTCGAATCTGGAGAAAACGTAACTTTTAAAATATTATCTATCAAAGATAATTTTAGCTTATCTATTTGAAGAATTGGTTTATGCTGTGCATCAAACACAAGAATAACTTCCTCTTCTTCATAGATGGCGGCTTGCTTTCCGTCGGTAGCATCAATAATTACCGATGCCGTAGACAAATCCTGTTTTGCACTTTCGAGGTCGATAGTAGCAACTGATTCAAGTATGGACGAGAATAGATATTTGTAGTCAAAAATGTTGTTGAGTTGCGTCAAGGATTTAAAGATATGAAGATCGCTTATGTTTTTAAATATTACAGCACTCCATTTGAGCCCTAAAGCAATTGACTGGAATAGATTCCTGGACAAGACCATGCAGTGTTCGTTTCCGTTAGAAAAATGATTGAAGTCATCGACATTTATAATCATTAATCCGTCGTTGGTTAGAACGGAGACGGTTTCATCTTTGATTACCCAGGCAACATCATTAATATAAGGAGTTGCGATCCATCTCATTTTGTAGTTGCCAAACAGTTCTAATAAGATAATTCTGTCCGCATATACAAGCAAGAGTGTTTTGTTACCCATGATTTGATTAGTTATCAAATCAAACATCGGAGGATGTAAATGCTCGCTTTTTTTCTTTGTAGAACTGTATATAGCGTTTTTTCGCCGTTTTGTCATGTATGCAGTCCATGTATTATCATCAATTTGATGGATAATATCACCGTTTAACAAATCCCACCAACTGTCAAAAGTATATTTTTCGTTTATCTTTTGGTGCTTGATTTGCTTCCCATTCGATGCATCAAAGAATCTGATGGTTTTTATCGTGTCTTTGACGATCAAGATGTTTGTTTCTGCACAAATTTCAAATCCGGTTTTATACAAGTGCTTTAGTTTTATCGCATATTCTTCGTTTCCATTCACTATGTTATATGCGATAATTCTGTTTTTTTGTTGCAATAAAATATATTTACTAACAGGCGAATATCCAATGCTTAGACTTTCATAGTTTGCAGGGAGCTTTATTCCCGGATTGGGGGTTCCGTCTTGAAAGTCGAACAATTCAAGAGTGTTACTGAACGTGAGTATCGCTATAAGATGATCCTCAAGCCAAAACACATCTTTGGCAATAACACGATGGCCATCCTGAGGCTCTAAATATATTTTACACAATTCTTCGTTAGCGGATTGGTCGCAGATATAAACATAAGAATTATTAAATACTGCATATTTGCTACCGTTTGAATTCCACTTGATATGAGAGCTTAAAGAATAAGGGAAAAATATAGAGGTGTGTTCCACTCTTTTTTGTGGCATATAGATGGTATTGGCACTGTCGTTTCCGGTTTGATTGCTATAGCATGAATAAAACTCTTTGGTGTAACAAGTGAGCATTATTCGATTGCTTTGCAAGCATTCAAAAAGATTCTTCAATTGTTCGGTACTGCTATCTTTTTGTGCTTGGTTTAAAATAAATCGTAGGTTGCTTATAGCCTCATTGACTCGTCCTGATTTCACAACGGAATCAACATATGTCAAATCCAAGAAAAGCGATTTTAATCTATCTATTTGATGGGTTTGTTTAAGCAACGCCGAAAGGGATAAGGCTTTTCTAATATTTGGCCTTTGCGAAGCGTTAAGGTAATTGCATTGGGCTTCATAATAATCGATCAGTTCTTGGATTGCTTTGTCATAGTAAGCTTTATAATAATGGGTGACAACGCGATTGAAAACTTGATGTTCAAATTTGACAACTATGTGACCATTAGATCTAACCAAGGTGAGGCAACCTTTTAAATCATAAAACAACCTAGACCACACAACGAAAGGCAGTTTGCCGGTTTGATGATTGTATCTATCCTCGGATCTAAAATATGCTTTTACAGAATCAAATCTTAATAGCAAAGATTGAAGCTCTTCTTCGGTAATGCCATAAGGCGATGCTGCGATTAAAGCCAACGCGTAAAGAACTAATTCTTTGTTGTGCCCAAACTTAGTATACATATTTGAAATATGCTTTTGCGCGATTGCTTCAACTGAAGAGGGTAACTCTAATATTTTGTCCCTGGAATGCCATCCGGAACATTCCTCTACCAGCAATTTTAATTGGAGAGGGGTCGCACCAGTGCCAATCGCTGTATGTACTAACTTATCCTGGCTTTCAGAGGCAATACGACGGTTTCGGTTGTGCATAAGTGCGGAAAAACATTGCTGACTTTCTTCGATGTCAAAGCGACCTAATTCATAATAGTTACGGTTCGCATCAGTAAACCTTTCTATTATTTCATAATTTGCCGACGAAACGATAATTTTTACGTTGTCGGGCAATGTAGAAGGGAAAACAGTCTCCTTTATACTGTCGATATCTTGAAACATATCCATACCGTCAATAATGATAATGGCTTTAGCATCCTTAGGTATAGAATATATTGCTTGATAGAATACCTCTGATATATTGGTTTCGTTTATGTTGAGATTTTTGGTAATGTTAAAATGCTTTTTGATTCGTTGAATAATCAAGTCGAGCGAAGATAATAAAGTATAGCTTTCTTCGTTCCAACCATAAAATGCATAAAAAACAGGATCTTTTGTTTTCTTAACAAGTTCGGCTAAAAGGGTTGTTTTTCCGCAACCGGATTCACCGAACAAAAACAATGCTTTGTTCGATACGCCTTCGATATATTCGGTTAAGTGCTGGGTTTCGGTGTCTCTTTCAAAAAGAACAGCTGCCGTTTCGCAAATTTGGTCTAATGTCTCATCTTGTGTCTCTTCGGCCTCTTTTTCTAACCGAAGGATTTCCAGTTCGATGTTTTTCTTAAGTGTTTCGATTGTGATTTCTGTGAACTTGCTTTTATAAGCAGGAGAACCTTCCCATTCATCGCCCTCATCTTTGTGAACCAGCACACCATCCCATTCGAGGTGTAAAATATTATCATCGCATCCATCGGACTTCATTTTGTCGATGATGCGTTTTTTTAATTTGATTATTTTGCTTTGGTCGACATCCTTAGTATGATAATTGCTTCTGAATATAGCAATTGTGTTGTTTGAGATGCCGTCACCTTCTAAAAGTCCTTCCAGTATTTCTTGTTCTGTAGCGGATGAGGTCAGTCTGTTTATGTATTCTGCACTAATGTTCGGTTTGCTTGAAACGGAACGCAAAAGAGCTTCGTAGAGCTCTTTTTCCTTTGCTTGCCAATTTGCGTCATCTACATATTCCCCAGAACGAATTTTTAAATAGTATTCACTTTCAAGTTCATTCTCGTCTAAAAGATACCATTCCGAAATAAGAGCCCGATCATTTACTTGGGCGGTCGCCATAAGTTCTTTGAAATCTCTTGCGGTGATCTTTGCAGGCAATGGAATCCATCCATATCTTTCACCGGCGAGTATTAAGAAGTTGGGCTTGGGAGAAAGAGTTCGGCATCTCTTTACTTCATCTAAGCAGATCGCTAGAGTGTTTTGATTTAAGGCAGACTCATTGTTTACTCCCCAACGCAAGTCAATGATTTGAAAATTATACCCCTTGCTTTGGCAAAAATCATCGATGGTAGTAAAGATGACGTCGTTTAATATGTTTCGCTCCTCGATGAAATCATTAAAAGTTGAGCTTATGAATAATCTAAATGTCTTATTGATCATCTCTTTTTCCTCCTTCGATTTTTCTTACTCTGACTTTGGCAATATCAGGTTCTTTATGATCGGAAATTATTGACCGAATTTTATAACTCAACCACACAACAAGAGCAATCGCAGCAAAGGACAACAGCACGGCTCCAAGTACACAAATAGTCGCGTTAAGAAAAGGATTCATATCCCAATTATTTGTTGTGCAAACATAGAAAAGAAAAACTATGTATGAGAATGATGCCAGCATTATGACGATTTTCGACAATACTTTAAGTATCTTGTCTCGGACGAAGAGTGCAGGTTTATAATTTATTACTTGTTCGTCTTGCTTCGTATTCGGCATATCATTAAAGACTTGTTTGCTGTATTTCTTATAGTTACTGAGTTTGTCTTTACCCAAAAACATTAAGATTCCGCGAACTACGTATATACAGATAAACACCAATATAAAAACAAGTGCTGATAAAAACAATGCTCTTTTTGTTGGAGATGCATTTCTAAGAGGCTCAACAATCGTATTTAGAAAGTCCGATTTATAAATAGCATAGTTGATAGAGCTGTCTGTAAAATGACAGACACCTGTGAAACTATTGTCGTAATAGAGAGGGGTATACTTGGTTTTGATTGCTCTGATTTTGGAATCTTCAAAAGCGCGTTGACCGATAAATAATGCTTTACCATCCATTGTAATAGGTTCGGCATGCGATTCAATGGCGGTGAGATTGCTACAACCTAAAAAAGCTCCTTCGTTGATGTAGTGAGTATTGGCTGGCAGAATTATTTCTTTAATTCCACAGTAGGCGAATGCATAATCGTCTATTATCTCTGTGGACTTGGGAAGAATAATGTTCTTTAATTTGGTACAGCCATAAAATGCTTGTTCCCCAATTATAGTTATTCCTTCAGGTAAAATGACTTCTTCGATTGATTGGTTATTGTAAAAAGTGCCTTCAATTTTTACAATTGCCTTCCCATCTATCTCCGAGGGAACAACAACTTTTTTGTCGTTTCCATTATACTTCGTTAGAACAACACCGGTATCATTAGCATAATAATCGTAATTCACTGCGGAAGCATTAGCTGATAATGATACAATAGTCAATAAGAACAAGAACATAAATGCTAAGCATAATGTCATTTTAACATGTTTCATCTTAAGACCCTCCCAAAAACGATATGGTACTGCAATCCATTTGATTCGCGACAATAATCGTCAATTATACAACACTATATTATATCAAATTTCGCGACATTTTTCAATTATTTGTCGCAATAGTTTACAGAAAAGTACCGAAGCGGGGATAAAGTTTACAAAGTTTAAAGATGATTTGGACCTGTTAGCTATTCTATAACAAGAAAATATGAGAGACTATCCCAAAGTTTGTGTAAACCTCCTGAGTGGTGTAGAATAGAAGCACCACACAGGAGGTCATACAAATGGC
>CALVKL010000104.1 GCA_944332695.1 uncultured Bacilli bacterium | reverse complement strand
CAGGATTTGCCGCGAGGGCCGTTGCCGGGACCAGGCCCAGCATACAGACCAGCACAAGCATGATTGCCGCCATGCGGGATCGCAGGCTGTGGAACTGCTTCATATTGCAGGTAACCTCCTTCAATTTTTTGATCAAAAAAGGCCACTCAGCTTCATGTGAGCTGAATGGCCTTTCACCAGTGTGGATTTCATTATTCGTAGGGGTTGTGCGTCATCGGGTTTCCGATGAACAGGTAGCACACGGTCTTGTATCGGTCTTCCGCGACGCCGACGCCGATGGTATCGCCACCCGGATCGATCATGGTCTGATAATGGCCGGGGGAATTGATCCAGCCGCTTACAGCATCCTGGGCGATTTCATCTGCCGCAGAGCCCATAAGGGCCGCGATATTAGCGCCAAAGCCATGGGGATACCCGTGGGCAAGAGCCGCCTCGCAGTCCTCCTGGTTGCGGTGGTAGGTGTACAGCGTCTCGGCTCGCTCCTGGGCGGCGTCCATGAGAGCCTGGTTCACGGTCAGTTCCTGGAGGCCGTGTTTTCTGCGGATTTGATTGACCAGGTCGATGATCTCATACCTTGCACTGCCCAGATCCGAAAGGGAGTCCTCAACAGCAGGCACTGTATTTGTGGATGGCTGACCGGTATAGGCAGCATCACTGTCAATCTGCACGGTTCTGTCGGTATCATCCCAATAGACATTGAAATCCATTGCCTCGCCAATGTCCCGGAGCCGAACGTAGTTACTGCCGTTGATGACATATGCTTCCACCTCGATCTTTTTGCCATCCAAACAAATGACATGTGTGCTGGGGTATGCCTTGAGAAATGCTTCCGCCGCATTTGCAAAGGAACCAGTTGCCAATACCGCACCCAGAATGAGTCCCGCAAGGAGTGGCATTGCTGCTTTCTTCATGGGAAACGCCTCCTCTATTGTGTGATACTCATTTAATACGAAATGAGGAGGCGTTTTTCAACAGAATTCAGTCGATTTCTGTTGCCTGTGCACACCAGCGGTAGGAACTGTCTCCGGCTACGCAGGTGATGAGCGTAATCCGATTATCCGAAGACGCCTCCAGATAGCTCCAATCGTTGTTTCGGATCTTGGTAACAGATTCCACAGCATAGGTGCGGGTCCCTTCGGAAGTGGTATAGGTGATCCTGTCTCCTTCCTCCAGATCCTTGATATCTCCGATGACATACTTGGCGCCGCGGTTATGGCCGGCAACACCCACATTGCCGTCCCAGACCGAGGTGTTGGTAAAATGGCCCAGGCCTTTACTCATGCTGGAGGATGTGGTATCCTCCCAAACATAGTAGTTCTTCACACCGATAGCAGGGATGGAGATCTTGCCGATGGCCCCGTTGGAGAGCAAACTGATCTCATCCAAATCCGTAAACCTTGTCACTCCCGGCAGCAGTGTATCGCTTCCCACATTGGAAACTCCGGGGAGTACCTCGGCGATATTACCGGTGGATACGCTTCCGGTAATCCCATAACTACCACCGCCGGTGCTGGTGTAGACGCTCTGCTGCAGGCCAGGCAACAGGGCTTTTTCCATAACCCCGGTCTGGGTAGTGCTGAAGGAACCGTACTCCAGCTCCGGGATCTGATAGTCCACCAGATTGGGGCCGCCGTAATTGTAGCGGGACCCGTAGACCTCCTCATAGGAGGTGGCGTCATAGTATTCCGGTGTGCCGTCTGTGGTAAAGGAATAGTCGGCCGCCTGAGCGCCGACAGGCAGGGCAAACAACGCTGCTGCTAACAGCGTCCCGCAGATCATTCTTCGCCGCATAAAGTATCCTCCTTCCATTCAAATTCGTGCCAGTCATCCCGGCTGTCCTGTGTGATCTCATAGGTATGCGTCCCGTATTCATGGCGGACAGCAAAAGTCTGGCCAAGCAATTTTTTCGCCAGAGAGCGCTTGATCTCCACCGCAACAATGCTGCTCGTACCCAAATCTAAGCCGCCGATGTCAATCTCCGGCTTGTCCGGTTCCACCCGGAATTTTCCTACCAGCCTGTAGTCTCTGGGCTTATCACCGGGCACATAGACGCTCACATTCTTTCGCCGCTGGAACAGCAAAACAGCAAGAATTCCCAGCAATACCAACAGCATGACCAATCCAATGGCATACAGCGGGTTTTCGGAGAAAAGCCCTGCCAAATCAATGGAAGATGTGTCCTCGTAATCAGATTGTGTCGGAACGCCAGTGTAGACCACCGTATAAGTGACGCTCTCAATCCCCTGGGAAGTCACTTCGCCTTTGTATTCCGCGGTGGTCACATACCCGGTGGCAGCCTTCCAACTGGTGGATGCGGAATAGGTTGCCACAGCCTGATACTGAGAGGGAGCAAGCGCCTCACCCACGAGGGCGGTGCCGATGACCTGCCAATCCACATGAGCAAGGGTCAGCGTGCGCCCGTTTTTGACCGTGGTGGCCGGTACATACGACATATCATTACGATCCAGCGGCCCGATGGTCTTGGTCTCAGTGACGCTTCCGTATTTGGTGGTATAGCCCGATGCCACGGTACTGAGGGTAGTATGATCCAGGGCCAGTTCACCAGTGAAGCCTCCGTCTTCATAAATAATACTGGGAGCCAGAGCTTCCAGAATATCGCTGAGATCATCGTCACTGGTCTCTACCGTAATGGTTTCCGTCACCACCTTGGTTTCCAGAAAAGGTTGTTCCTCCTTGGTCGTGTAGGCCCATGTATAAGTAAAGCCGTCATAATCAAACGACGGCTCTTTCAAAGTTTCCGGATCGATTTCCGGGGACAGTACGTAGGTTTTGACCATACGCTGCTGTCCGTTCAAGTTCTCCACCACCAGATCGTCAGGGACTTCGGCGGCAAAAGCGCTGGTCATTAGGGAAAAGGCCAGCAGCAGGCACAGCGCCAGGTGTCTGATATGCTTCATAAACAGGCCGCTCCTTTATTATAGATTTTGTTTGATGATACGTGTGATGATGCCAATAGCCACGCCCTGTTCCTCATCCAGCCGTGTCACCGCAAAACTGACATCGTCTTTCTTCCCGGGGTAACGGGTGTCGTAGCAGGAGTGGGCGATGGCATTGACGCCGTTATTCAGGCGGATAAAAACAACTCCATTCCGAACATCGGTCACGCGGCCGGCGTAGCGGCATTGAGGCAGACATTTTTTCAGATTGTCGTGGCTGTTGGTGGCTGAGACACTGCGTACATCTGCCCGGATGGATAGATGCTCCAAATCGGTGCGGTTGATGCGCAATACGCGGACAAGGATACGGTCGCCCACAGCAAAATGATCGCGGGCATTGCCAATCCATTCCCAGGACAGACCACGGGCCACAATGGAGGTCTCAACGCCAAATACCTCTACACGGATGACCTTTTCCGCCACTGCCACAACGCGGGCCTGCACCACGCGCCCTTCATAGATCATATGTTCGCCGAACTCGTTGGTGTCCATATAGAAGGTCTGGCGTTTACGGAGCATGGCATCCCGGCGGCTGCCGACCACACTGCGGCTGTCATTGTCGTACCCTTTCACAATGAAGTCGATTTCAGAGAAAATGCGGGAGTTGAGAATCCGATGAAGATTGTCCATCAGCTCCAGGTACTCCCGTCCGGAGGGCATTTTTCCTGTGTAGAGCATCATCTCCTTGACAGGAATAGCCACCCGAATTCCTTTGTAGTTGACCACAGCCAGGGTCAGACCGGAGTCCGTCTTTTCCACGCCGTCCAGAGTGCCGGTTAAAATGCGCCGTGTGCGATGGGAGTTCTGGATGTCGTGCCAGACAATAGCCTCTCGATCTTCCTCGGTCGTAATGTCATCCCGGGCATCGATGGTAAGTACACGGTCACGGCGGCGATCAGTGACCGAGCGTGCCGGTACTCGCCCGCTTGCGGAAGACGCCGACAAATCCGGTTCAGGGGTCGGAACATCCGCAGCTGCAGGGTTCTCACTTTCATCCGGGAGCATGAGGGTTTCGCCTGGAGCATTGCCCCTGTCGTCTTCTTCCAAATCACCCCTAACCGGTGACTTCTCTTCGTCGCCGCCAGTTTGGGACTCCTGAGATCCAAAGTCGTGAAGCAGGGATTCGTAGTCATCCCCGCCGGAAGGCTCATTGTCGTCGAAAACGTCGCCAGGGTCCTCGGCGGCCGGTTCAGATTCGGGCTCCGCAGTATGTTCGCCAGCGGCGCCGTATTCCTGTTCGCTGGCGGAGTCTTCCTCCTGCGTCACAGTCTCATCACCGGGCGCCTCCGTGTCGCCCTTTTCGCCAGCCTGATACTCAGCTTCCATAAGCGCAAGTGTCTCCTCACTGGGAAAATCGTGGACGCCGGTCCCATCCGTACTCGTTTCCTGTTCTGTCGGAAACTCGGCAGAATCGTTTACAGTGGTGCCGCCGGTATCTGCGGCCTGTTCCAGGAGATCCTGGTCTTCAGGGGTAGGGGTTGTGCTTTTCCTTTTTGCCATATCGGGTTACTCCTCCTTTTTATCATCAGATTTTTTCAAGATGGATTCC
>CALVKL010000103.1 GCA_944332695.1 uncultured Bacilli bacterium | reverse complement strand
TGCCACACTGACCCTTTCCGCCCAGATTCAAAACGCGGCCCTGGAGGCCATGGGGAACCGGAAGGGGACCATCGGCGTATACAATTATCAAACCGGTGAGATCCTGTGCGCCGTTTCTACCCCCACTTATGATCCGGATAACGTTCCGGACATCGCTTCGGATGAAACCGGCGCGTACAATGGCGTGTATCTGAACCGTTTCATCCAGTCGTCCTATGTTCCCGGCTCCATCTATAAGATCGTCACCACCGCGGCAGCTTTGGACTGCGTTCCGGACATCGAGCAGATGAGCTTCACCTGCAATGGCAAGCTGGAGTACGGTACCGAGGCGGTCACCTGTGAAAAGGCCCATGGTACGCAGAACCTGAAACGGGCCTTCGCCAACTCCTGCAACTGTGCCTTCGCTCAGGTGGCGGAGTTGATAGGGAAGAAGAACATGGTCCAGTACGTGGAAGCTTTTGGCTTTGCGGACAGCATCACCTTTGATGGGATCACCACAGCGGCGGGAAAGTACGATGTCTCTGAAGCGGCCCCGGTATCCTTTGCCTGGAGCTGCATCGGCCAGTACAACGATCTGGTCAATCCGGCAAGTTACATGGCTTTCATGGGGGCCATTGCCGGCGGCGGTTCCGGTGCGCGGCCGTATATCGTATCCAACGTCACCAGCGGCGGAAAAGCGACCTATCAGGCGAAAACCGAAGAATCCGGGGACTTGCTCTCGGCCGAGACCGCGGCTGTGCTGCAAAGCTACATGCGCAACAATGTCCAGAGCGTCTACGGGGACTGGAATTTCCCCGGCCTGTCTGTATGCGCAAAGTCCGGAACCAGCCAGCTTGGCGGCGATCAGGCGCCCAATGCCATGTTTGCTGGCTTCGTGCAGAATGAGGAATATCCTCTGGCTTTTATTATTGTGGTGGAAAACGGCGGCTACGGCAGCCATACCTGCGTTCCGATCCTGAGTAAGGTTCTTGCCGCCTGCAAGAATGTGATGGATGGAGAATAAATTCCTTTGTGCATTGCATACAAAAATACAGCAAAAACCCGTCAGTTTCTGTGGTGTTTTTCTCGTTGACAAATGTCCTTCGCTGAGATACAATACTTCCAGATTCTGACGGGGAGGTACATGATTATGACAAGCGCCTTTGCTTCTTTTGGTCATAATTTCCACTGCTCCCGGGCAGCGGCATGTCCCTCCGCGCCAATGATTCCGGATTTGGACACTGCCGCACGGCTGGTAGTGTCCATTTGTTCTGTGTTCCTGTGCGAAAAGGGTACATAGGCGTGACCGGAATTCTGTATGTATGAAGAAGCGGTTGCGAAATGTTGCCGCTTTTTTATAGTTTTTGAAAAAGGAGAGTTTATTATGAAAAAGTTTGTCGCATTGTTATTGGCTGCCTTGATGGCCGTGTCCCTGTTTGCGGGCTGCGGCGCCTCCGGAGATGAGGGAACCACGCCCCAGACCGAAGCCACCGGCAGCGCCTCCGGAGATGAGGGGACCACTCCTCAGAGCGAATCCACCGACAGCGCCAACGCCGGCAGCGAAGCCGCCGCGCTGAAAATCGGTATGACCGGCCCTCTGACCGGCTCCACTTCCGAATATGGTCTGGCCGTTCGCGGCGGTATGGAGATCGCTGTGGAAGAGATCAACGCCATGGGCGGTCTGCAGATCGAATTCCGGGCTGAAGACGACGAGGCCGACGGCTCCGATAAGGCTGTTTCCGCCTACAACACCCTGAAGGACTGGGGCATGCAGATCTTCGCCGGCGCGGTTACCACCGGTTCCTCTCTTGCCATTGCCGCCGAAACCGTCAACGACCAGATCTTCATGCTGACCCCCTCCGCTTCCGCTGAGAATGTCGCTATGACCGGTCCGAACATCTATCAGATGTGCTTCACCGACCCCAACCAGGGCGCTTCCGCTGCCGAGCTGATGGCTCAGGAATGGCCTGAGGCTGTGATCGGCGTCATCTATGACTCCTCCGACCCTTACTCCTCCGGTATCGTGGACGGCTTCCTGTCCAAGGCGGAAGAGCTGGGCCTGAATGTGGCTGAGGACGACGCGGCCTTTAACGCTGATAACAAGGCGGACCTGTCTACCCAGGTTACCAAGTGCAAGGATGCCGGCTGCGACATGGTGTTCCTGCCCTTCTACTACACCGAGGCTGCCCAGGTCCTTACTTATGCCGACACCATCGGCTACCAGCCCACCTTCTTCGGCTGCGACGGCATGGACGGCATCCTGAATGTGGAAGGCTTTGACGCCTCCCTGGCTGAGGGCCTGGTGCTGATGACCCCCTTCGACGCCAACGCCACCGACGAGGCCACGGTTTCTTTCGTGACCAAGTTCAAGGAAAATAACGACGGCAAGATCCCCAACCAGTTTGCCGCTGACGGCTACGACGTCATCTACGCTCTGTACACCGCCTGCGTTGCCGCTGGTATCGACGGGAACACCCCCGCTGAGGAAGCTTGCCAGCTGCTGCAGGAGCAGTTTGCCTCCCTTACCATTGACGGTTTGACCGGCAAGGGCATGACCTGGGATGAAAACGGTATGATCTCCAAGGCTCCCGCGGCTGTGGTGGTCACCGACGGTGTTTACGTCCCTCTGGGCTGAGTTGGATAATGGGATGGGGAGGGAAGCCTCCCCATCCTCCTGCGTCTTCGGCAGTCGATGAGAGCGGCACGCAAGCTCCGCCATTGCCGCCGTCATAGGCTGTCGAAATCTATACAGAAGAGAGGTAGCGTATGCAAGTTCTGCAATATCTCATTAACGGTATCAGTATCGGCGCTGTTTATGCCATCATTGCCCTGGGCTATACCATGGTGTACGGCATTGCCAAAATGCTCAACTTTGCCCACGGCGACGTGATTATGGTCGGTGCGTACATTTCGTTTTGCGTGACCAATTACCTGGGACTTCCTGCCATCGTATCCGTCATTGCCGCGATGGGCGTATGTACCATTCTTGGCATTATCATTGAAAAGCTGGCGTATAAGCCTCTGCGGGGAACTTCCTCACTGGCGGTTCTGATCACAGCCATCGGCGTCAGCTACTTCCTGCAGAATGCCGCCCAGCTCATCTGGTCCAGCAGCCCCAAAAACTTCACCAGCATCGTCACCATGGACCCCATTGCCCTGTTCGACGGACAGCTGATTATCACCGGGGAAGTGCTGGTAACCGTGCTGATCTCCGCGCTGGTCATGGTCGGTCTGACATTGTTCACCGGTAAGACCAAAACCGGCAAGGCTATGCGGGCGGTTTCGGAAGATCGGGACGCCGCCCAGCTCATGGGTATCAATGTCAACCAGACCATCTCCACCACCTTTGCCATTGGCTCCGCGCTGGCCGCGATTGCCGGTGTGCTGCTGTGCTCCACGGTTCCCACCCTTATGCCCACCACCGGCTCCATGCCTGGCATCCGGGCCTTTACTGCCGCTGTCCTGGGCGGTATCGGCTCGATTCCCGGGGCTATGCTGGGCGGTATCTTGCTTGGCATCATCGAAACGCTGTCGAAGGCGTATCTGTCCACCCAGTTCTCGGATGCCATTGTGTTCTCGGTGCTGATCATTATCCTGCTGGTCAAGCCCGCCGGTCTGCTCGGCAAGCAGGTCCAGGAGAAGGTGTGAGGTGTCGTTATGAAACAATTGCTGAAAAATAAAAACAGCCGCACCAATATGATTACATATTTGGTCGTCATTGTGGCTTACCTGATTATGCAGACCCTGAACTCCATGGACATGCTGGGCAGCTCCGTGCGCGGCTATCTGGTGCCTCTGTGTGTCTATATTTCCCTGGCGGTGTCATTGAACCTGCTGGTGGGCATCTGCGGAGAACTGAGCCTTGGCCATGCCGGATTTATGGGCATCGGCGCCTTCTCCGGCATTGTGATCGCTTCTTTGCTCAAGGGCACCGTGCAGAGCGATACCCTTCGGCTGATCGCCGCGATGATCGCCGGCGGCGCGATGGCAGGCGTTATGGGCTTTCTGATCGGAATCCCGGTTCTTCGACTTCGGGGCGACTATCTGGCCATCGTCACCTTGGCCTTTGGCGAGATTATGAAGAACATCGTCGGCAACACCTATGTAGGTGTGGATGATACGGGCTTCCATTTCGCCATTTCCCCCACGAAGATGCGGCTGGGGGAAGGGGGAAAGTATTTTATCAACGGACCTCTGGGCGCCACCGGCGTGGAGAAGCTTGCCAACTTCACCATGGGGTTCCTGCTGGTCATGGTGACACTCTTTGTTGTGCTCAACCTGATCAACTCGAAGGAAGGCCGCGCGATCCGGGCCGTCCGGGATAACCGGATCGCGGCCGAATCCGTGGGCATCAATGTAACCGCGTTCCGGATGAAGGCCTTTGTGGTTTCCGCGTTCCTTGCCGGTATGGCCGGCGCTCTGTTCGGCCTGAACTATTCTGCCATCACCGCCACGAAATTTAATTTCAACACCTCCATCAACATCCTCGTGTTTGTGGTGCTCGGCGGTATGGGCAATATTCTGGGCTCTGTAATTTCCGCGACAGTACTGTATATCCTGCCTGAGGCCATGCGCGGCCTGGAAGACTTCCGGATGATCCTGTATGCGGTGGTGCTGATCCTGGTTATGCTGTTTACCTGGTCTCCCAAATTCAAGGAAGCAACGGCAGTGTTCACAGGTAAGATCAAGGGCATTTTTAGGCCCGGAAAGGAGGCGGGGAACAATGAATGAGTATTCCAAAAAAATGCTGAAGGTCCCCACCTACACACTTTTGCGCGAGCAGGACATGGATAAGCTGCCTGTCCTGGATGTGCGGAACCTGGGAATCGACTTTGGCGGTTTGACGGCTGTGGACAGCTTTAACATCACCATAGGCCCAACGGAAATCTCCGGACTGATCGGCCCCAACGGTGCGGGCAAAACCACCATTTTTAACCTGCTCACCTCGGTTTATCAGCCTACCCGCGGCAGCATCCTGATCAACGGCATTGACACCAAGGGCATGACCACCCACAAGGTGACAAAGCTGGGAATTGCCCGGACTTTCCAGAATATCCGCTTGTTTACGGATATGACGGCTCTGGACAATGTAAAGGTGGGGCTTCATAACGAGATTAAGTGTCCCTTTGTTTGCTCGCTGTTCCATGTGCCGCCCTATCAGAAGGCGGAGAAACGGGCCACCGAGAAGGCCATGGAACTTCTGGACTTTATGGGGCTTGCGGATATTGCGGATCAGAAGGCGGGAAGTCTGCCTTACGGCGTCCAGAGGCGTCTGGAGATTGTCCGCGCCCTGGCCACCAATCCCTCGATCGTTTTGCTGGATGAACCGGCTGCCGGTATGAACCCCAGCGAGACTACGGAACTGATGCACCAGATCCGCCGAATCCGGGATACGTTCCATATCGCGATCTTCCTGATCGAGCATGATATGAATCTTGTGATGAACGTGTGCGAGGCCATTGCCGTGGTGAACTACGGACGTATCATTGCCAAGGGTACGCCGGATGAGATCCGGCAGGATCCGGCCGTTATCGAGGCATATCTGGGACGAGAGGAGGGAAAGGCCGAATGCTGAAAATTGATGACATTCATGTCTATTACGGCGCGATCCATGCCATCAAGGGCGTTTCCTTCGAGGTCAACGACGGAGAGATTGTGGCCCTGATCGGAGCAAACGGCGCCGGAAAGAGCACCATTCTGAAGACCATTTCCGGCCTCATGCATCCCAGAAGCGGCTCTATCAATTTCTGCGGCCAGGACATCAGCCACACGGACGCGTATAAACTTCTGCGTACCGGCCTGGCCCATGTTCCGGAGGGGCGCCGGATCTTCCTGCAGATGACGGTGCAGGAGAATCTGGAAATGGGCGCCTACATCAATAAGGAAGTCTCCCAGGAAGACCTGGACCGGATTTTCACCTATTTCCCCCGGCTTAAGGAGCGGCGGAAACAGATCGCGGGTACCCTCTCCGGCGGCGAGCAGCAGATGCTTGCCATGTCCCGGGCGCTGATGAGCCACCCCAAACTGATGATGCTGGACGAACCTTCCATGGGCCTCGCGCCCATCCTGGTCGATCAGATCTTTGACATCATCCGGGAACTTCACAAGGCGGGTACTACCATTTTGCTGGTGGAACAGAACGCGCGCAAAGCCCTTCAGGTCGCGGACCGTGCCTATGTTCTGGAGACAGGCGTCATTACGCTGAACGGCACCGGTGAGGAGCTTGCCAATTCCGATGACGTTAAGAAAGCTTATCTGGGCGGGTAAAACAGGGGAACCTCGGAATCAATCGCCTTCTTTCATCCGAATTGATGAAAGATTTTAAAAGAGAATCCGTATAAATTGGATCATATCGCAAGCACCTCCTGCATACGTTTTGCAGGGGGTGTTTTTTATGTGTCGAAAAAATCACCTGCGGGGATGCTGTATTCTTTGGTTCGGATTCGGGCTGATCGTCGGTCACTGCCTGGAGAGCTGGTTTCTTTGCTGCTGCGGCGGCCTTGTGCTCATCGTCCTGGGCATCACAGTAATGCGGCGCAGATAGGGTATATTTCATACGGGATCGGAATAGGCTTTATCGATCATGTGGGATAAGGAGTGAGCCGAAATTGGAACACAGTTTTGAAAGATCTCTTGCCTCCTGCCTGGACGTGGCCATGCAGGAGACTCAGAACAGCGAGCAGACCCAGGAACTGAAGCTTCCGGAGGGAATGCCGGATGTGGGCAGCATTCTTTCGGTCTGGGGCCAGGTGGTTCTGCGGGGGAAGGAGTGGCGTGGGGACTGCGTCGCCATTTCCGGAGGGATTATGGTCTGGCTGTTGTATCTTCCGGAAAACGGAGCCGGACCGGAGTGCCTGGACAGTTGGATTCCATTTCAGATGAATTGGGATCTGCCTGAGGATACGCCGGAGGGAGAAATCCGGGTCCAGTGTCTGCTTCGTTCGGCCGATGCCCGTTCCGTGTCCGCAAGGAAGATCATGGTCCGGACCGGGATCAGCGCCATGGCCACGGCTTTTGTTCCCAGGGATATAGAGATTGCGGCCCCGGAAAAAGCGCCGCAGGGCGCGGAGCTGCTTCGCAGCACCTATCCGCTTCGGTTATGGAAGGAGGCCGGAGAGAAAACGTTCGTGCAGGATGGAGAGCCCAGTCTTCCGGATTCCGTGCCGCGTCCGGAAAAGCTGATCAGCTACCGTGTTGAACCGAGACTGACGGATCAGAAGGTGCTGGCGGACAAGGTGGTCTTTCGGGGCAATACCAATCTGCACGTGCTTTATCGCGGGGAAGACGGACAACTTTACAGCTGGGAATTTGAACTGCCGTTTTCCCAGTACGCTCCGCTGAAAGGGGAGTACAGCGCGGAAGCCGCGGCGGATTTCCAGTTTTGCTCCACCAGTGTGGAGCTGGAGTTGGATGAGCATGGATCCATGCGGTTCCGTTGTGGCATGACTGCCCAGTATTTGATCCAGGATAAATATCTTCTTGCTCTGGTGGAGGACGCGTACAGTCCCGGACGGGAGCTGAAAATGAGCAGAGAATTTCTGTGCGTACCCGTTGTGTTGGAAACCAGAAAGGACAGCGTCTATACAGAGACAACGGTTCCCGGGGATGTCAACCTGATTTCGGAAGTATGGGCATTTACTGAATTCCCGAGGATCACACGGCGGGAGGATTTGACGGAAATATCCGTGTCCGGAACCGTACAGTTCCTTGGCTACGGTTCGGACGGCGCGCTGCATTCCGCGGCGTCCCACTGGGATGGAACGCAGAGCCTGAAGGCAGATCCGGAAAGCCGCCTGGCAGCCATTCCCATGCAGGTTCAGGCACAAGCTATGGCAGGAAACGGTTCGGTACATGTGAAGGTGGAAGCACCATCCAATATGACGGTGTTCACCAATCAGCAGTTCCCCATGGTGACAGGCGTCGAAATCGGAGATCCTATCAAGGCCGCCGCCAACCGTCCGTCCGTTATTTTGTGCAGGGCAGGGGACAAGCGGCTTTGGGACCTGGCAAAGGAGGCCGGAAGCACGGTATCCGCCATTCAGAGCATCAATAATCTCAAGGAGGAACCGGCCCCAAATCAATTGCTGCTGATCCCGGTGCCATAAATTATCGAACAGGAGAATTGCCGCCGTCCCGGGGGAGAACCGGGGCGGCGGCTGACAGACTGTCGCAAGAAGGGAGAAGGTCTGCCACAGACAGATTAGCCCAAGCCAATGGCAAAAGGCAAGGGAACCCGGTCGAAACGGTTGGGGATTTCTGACGCCAACCGCGGGCCTTGGGCAGTTCAGGAACCCCCGATCTTCATTGGCAAAAAAAATACTGGAAATCGCGCCGAATGTATGATATTATAAAGCGTAAGGCATTTTATGAAAAGGGGAGGGACAGACATGGACCTGAACTGGATGCAAAGCATATTGTACGGACTGGTTTCCGGACTGACGGATATCCTGCCTGTCTCCGCGCGGGCGCACCAGGCGCTGTTGGAAAAATTCTTCGGAATCAACGGCAATGAAGGGTGGATGGATCTGATCATTCACCTGGCGATCCTCGGCGCCCTTTACTTCAGCAGTCAAAGCCAGATCATACGGTTTTCCAGAGCAAGAGCTCTGGCTCGGGTTCCGAAGCGCAGAAGAAAGCGCCCGCTGGATGTTCGCACGCTGATGGACATGAGCATGCTGAAAACCATGCTCGTTCCCGCGTTCCTGGGGTTGGTATGCTATCAGTTCACCCGGGACATGGCGAGCAATCTTATGTTGGTGTCGGTGTGCCTTTTTATTAACGGCATCATTCTGTACATACCGCAGTTTTTTCCGACGGCGAACCGGGATTCCCGTACCCTGAGCCGGCTGGAGGGACTGCTGATGGGGCTGGGCGGGGCGGCTTCAATTTTTCCGGGCATATCCGCCATCGGCGCGGCTGTCTCCCTTGGCAGTATATGCGGTGTAGAGCGTGGATACGCTTTGAACATGGCGCTGCTTTTGCAGATGATCCTGGAAGCCGGCTTTCTGATTTATGATGTGATCGGACTTTTCGCCGGCGGAGCGGGTATGTTGTCGTTTTCCATTTTTCTGCGCATGATCCTTACCGGTGCCGTGGCCTTTTCGGCCAGTTTGCTGGCGATCCGGCTGATGCGATACCTGGCGTCCAATCACAGCTTCTCACTGTTTGGACTTTATTGCATGGGATTGTCGCTGTTTACTTTTATTTTAAATCTTATGGCATAAGGAGGAGAGATCATGGCGGAAAAGAAAAATGCCAGCCGGGCAGAAAAGAAAGTCTCGGATGCCAAAACAAAATCCTCTGCTGCCGGATCCAACGGAAAAGCCGCGTCCAGGAAAGCCGAGAAAAAACCGGCGTCGCCGCCTAAAAAGCAGCCGAAGGTAAAGACGGAATACGACAAAACCGTTTCCGGCCATTTCATCGCGGCTGTTTTCAGCTTGGGATTCTTTATCCTGTTCACCATCATCGCCATCAATCCGGAAGGCGCTCTGCTGAAGGTGATTAAAGCAATTGTTCTCGGGCTCATCGGACAGGGTGGATTCTACTTTTCCATTCCCGCGCTGCTGTACTTGTTTGTGCTGCAGACCTTCTCCAGGAAAAACGCGGCGAATATGCGCAGCATCTGCACCATTTGCTTTGCCTTTTTGTGCGGTGTGATTTATCACCTTGTGGTTCAGACCCAGGGAATGGCCACCGGTTTTGCCATTATTTCCGACCTCTATCAGGGCGGAATCGCCGGAAATACCGGCGGCGTGCTCTGCGGCGGTGTAGGCGTTCTTTTGAGCTGGGCCTGTGGACGGCCGCTTTCCTTTATTCTGACCGGACTCGGCGCCGTCCTGTCTTTGCTGGGAGCCATGCAGATCACCATTCCCAGCATTATTCGTGCCATTGCCAACCGTCCCCGTGACGATTGGGAAGAGGAGGAGGATGACTACATTGAGCCCGCGGCCATTGTAGTCAATCACATTGCCAATAAACAAATCCAGCACAAACGGCAGGCCCGGGAGCGGGCCTTGCAGCCGTCACCGGTGAGTGAGGCGGAAGGTCAGATTCCTCCCCCTGCCAAGATGTCCAGCCCACAGGCCGAACGGGAGCGGGTCCCAGTGAAACCGTCCTCCCCGGCAGAGCCGGCAATGGTTCCCGCTGATCCGGTCAAACACGCGCCGGGAAAGGGAGCGGCTTTTATGGACCGCATTGACCGGGAGATCAGCGCGCCCCTGGCAGGTACGTCGGAATATGTCCGGGAGGATATCCCGTCTGTATTTGATGATCCGGTACCGGAGGAGAGTCCATCTCCGTCCCGAATGCCGGAACTGAAATTGGACCGGTCCGAGCCTTCCCAGAAGAAGGCGGAACCTCAGGCAAAACCTCCGGTCAAGGCAGCGAAAGAGCCCAAATCCGGGAAGGCCTCCGCCAAGGACCCTTCGGAATCCGCGCGTCAGGTGGCCTCTGAGATTGCCAGATCCCAGCCTGCGCAGCAGGCGGAGTACTGCTTCCCGCCCATTGATCTGCTGAACCGGCCCTTGCGGGGCGGCATGGACGGGACCGAGGAAATGCGTGAGAATTCCCGACGGCTGAATGACACCCTGGCCAGTTTCAACATCGACGCCCACATCATCAACGTGACCAGAGGTCCCAGCGTCACCCGCTATGAGGTGGAATTGGATAAAGGCGTCCGTCTGAACAAGGTTACAGGCTGTGCCGACGATATCGCCTTGAGCCTGGGTGCTTCCGGCGTCCGCATTGCCGCGGTACCCGGAAAGATCTCCGTAGTCGGCATCGAGGTTCCCAACCGGACCGTCACCACCGTTTCTCTGCGGGAGGTCATTGATTCGGCAGAGTTTTCCAAAGCCAAATCCAAAACCTCCATTGCCCTGGGCAAAAGCATTGACGGCAATTGCGTGGTGGGCAACATCGCGAAGATGCCGCACCTGCTGATTGCTGGCACTACCGGCTCCGGTAAGTCCGTATGCATGAACTCCATCATCATCAGCCTGCTGTACAAAGCTGGCCCCGAGGATGTGAAACTGATTATGGTGGACCCGAAGATGGTGGAATTGGGAATTTATAACGGGATTCCCCATCTGCTGATCCCTGTTGTTACGGACCCGAAGAAGGCCGCGGGATCGCTGCAGTGGGCGGTGACGGAAATGCTGCGCCGTTATAAAATGATGTCGGATATGGGCGTCCGGGATCTGGAATCCTACAACGGCATTGTGGCGGCGGAGGACCCCGGCCAGAAGCTGCCGTCGGTTGTGATCATCATTGACGAGCTGGCGGACTTGATGATGGTCGCTGCCAAGGAAGTGGAGGACTCTATCTGCCGGATCGCTCAGATGGGACGCGCCGCGGGAATGCACCTGATCATTGCCACCCAGCGGCCCTCAGCCAATGTGATCACCGGTTTGATGAAGGCCAACATTCCCTCCAGAATCGCGTTTTCCGTGGCCTCCGCTATGGAATCCCGGATCATTCTGGACACCATGGGCGCGGAAAAACTGGTGGGCAAGGGCGACATGCTTTACGCGCCCATCGGCTGCGGAAAACCCCTGCGGGTCCAGGGCTGCTTTGTTACCGACACGGAAGTAGAAGCCGTGGCGGAATATGTGAAAGAAAACTATTCTGCCGACTACAACCAGCAGGTTCTTGAGGAGATCGAAAAGAAGGCCCAGCAGACGGGGAAGAAGCCTGCCAGCGTGTCTGATCCAGATCCGGAGGATGAGGATCTGGAAGGCGATGAGATGCTCCCGGCCGCCGTGGATGTGATCCTGGAGACAGGACAGGCCTCCGTTTCCATGCTTCAGAGGCGGCTGAAGCTCGGCTACGCCCGTGCGGCCCGGATTGTGGATGAGATGGAGGAAAAGGGCATCGTGGGTCCCTTCCAGGGCTCCAAGCCCCGCGCCATACTGATCACCAAAGAGCAGTGGCAGGCCAGGAAAGGCGAGCAGACCCAGCAAATGGAATTCGAGGACCTGGATTACGGCGTCCCGGATGAATTGGAATAAGCACAAACAGAGCCTTACCGAGTCGGTAGGGCTCTGTTTGCGTCAAGGTGAGGTTATCCCTTCACACCGCCGGAGGTCAGTCCCGCCACCAGATGCTTTTCAATGCACAGGAACAGGATGATGACGGGGATGGTGGCGTAGATGGAGGTCGCGAACAGATACTGCCACTGGATCATGTTGAACCCGTAGAACACATTGATACCCACGGTGATGGGCTTCAGCGCGTCGGTGGAGATCAGGGTCAGCGCGATGGTATATTCGTTCCAGGAGTTGATGAACACAAAGATCAGGGTGGTAATGATACCCGGGGCTGCCATGGGCAGCAGGATCCGAATCAGGGCCTGAACGGTGCCGCAGCCGTCGATCTTGGCTGCCTGCTCCATTTCCGAGGAAATAGAGGTAAACGTGCCTCTCAGAAGCCAGATGGCGAAGGCCTGGTTAAAGGCCGCGTTCAGCAGAATCAGGCCAAGCAGGCTGTCTTTCAATCCGATGGCGCTCATCATCCGGCTGATGCCTACCAGCAGCACAACAGGTGAGAACATCTGACTCATGATCACCGCGCCCATGAAGAAGCCCTTGCCCTTGAAACGCATGCGGGACAGGGCATAGGCAGCGGGGATGCCGCACAGAATGGCCAGGATGGTCGCGCCGCCGGCAACGATGATGGAGTTGAGCATGTACTTGAGAATGGGCGCCTGCGTCCAAACATCGATCAGATTGTTCAGCTTCCACTCCTTTGGCAGAATACCCGCGGTTGTGGAATACATTTCTTCGTTGCTCTTGACCGCGGTGGTAAACATGACAAAATAGGGATAGAGAATGACGACACAGACCGCGAAGACAAACAGGTACAGGAAAATACGCTTCCAGGGATTTTTGCTTCTCGTATTCATGGCTCAGTCCTCCCGTTCCGCCCGAAGGGTCATAATCATGTAAATACTGGCGCAGACAGCTAGGATCACGAAACCGATCACGGACACCGCGGCGGCTTCACCGAATTTGCCGTTGCTGAAGGAGAGGTCATACAGATAGGTGACAAGGGTATGGGTCTGATCGGCGGGATCGCCTTTGGAGATGGTCCAGACGATGGGGAAGGAGTTGAATACATAGATGATATTCAAAACCGTAGACACCGTCAGACTGGGCATGACCAGAGGAAGGGTGACCTTGAACAGCTTCTGGAAGAAGTTGGCGCCGTCCATATCGCATGCCTCATACAAGGAGGTATCGATGCTTTGCAGGCCGGAGAGCACACAGAAGGTGACAAAGGGGATGGTGACAAAAATGCCAATGAAGCATTCCCATGCGAAGAAGGCGCCGGGAGTGGCCGTCCAGTTGACATACTTGTCAATGATGCCCAGATTGTACAGCAGCGCGTTCAAGGCGCCGTAGTCGGCGTTGATAATGTACTTCCAGACCACAGACTGGATGATCAGGGCGGTGGCCCAGGGGAAGACAATGAGGGCGCGGACGAACTTTCTGCCTTTGAACTCCACATTCAAAACCAGGGCCAGAATAAAGCCGAACACCGTCGATACGCCGACCACCACAACGGTCCAGATCAGGGTGTTTTGCAGGGTGTTCCAGAAGGTCTGCTCTTTCAGAATGGAAGCATAGTTGGCAAGGCCGTTAAATTCCTTGTAAACGCCGACTTTGGTGATCTCCGTGACAGACGCGCGGAAAACGTTGACAATGGGGATCATGATCATGCAGCACATCAGGATGATGCTGGGCAGAAGCCAGATATACGGCTCGACCTTGCGCATGGTTTGCAGCGTCTGGGAATTTGCGCCGTTTTTTTGACTCTGTATTTTTGCGCTATTATTCATGGATGCGCCTCCTCGGAATAGAAGAAGGGACCGGACAGATGATCCGGCCCCTCTGGATTATGTTCCTAAATGAACGTGATTCGGGGGCAGTGTCAACGAAATCAACCGCTGACCTGAGCCTGCAGAGCGTCCAGAGCCTCCTGGGCTGTGGTAAGACCCTGGCAGACTTTCTGCTCAACGTCGATGACACCGTTGCGGACATCCATCCATTCGGCCTTCTGCATGGGATAGAAGGAGCAGGTGGGCAGAGTCGCGCAGAATGTGGCAAAGTATTCGCTGGAACCGGTGGCGCCGGAGTCGCCGCCGACCGTGTATTTCTCAGCGTTCTTAGACAGGTTCTCAGAAGCGTCCTCGGTAGCGGGCAGGAAGCCTTCGTAAACCATGTAGCCGGAGTAGGTCTCGCACTCATAGAAAGCGTCGTAGAACTTGATGATGGCTTCGGTTCTGGCGGGATCGGCTTCCTCGGCCTTGGGATCCTTAAAGGTCATCAGCTGGTCACAGACGCCCAGGCCAATGCCCAGACCGGGGATATTCACGGCTTCGTACTGAACGGTGGAGTCGGCGGAAATCATGTTCATGGGGCCGATCATCATGGCCAGGGTGCCGGCGGAGAAGGCGTCCTGCAGGGGGTAACGGGTATCGGTGTAGGGAGCGGAGTTGCAATAGCCCTTGTCGATCAGGGTCTTGATGAACTCAACGGCTTCCACATTTTCAGCGGAGTTCAGAGCCCAGTTGCCTTCCTCATCCACGAAGCCGCCGCCGAAGTTCCAGGTGTAGTAAGAGAACGCGGCCTGGCCTTCGTCAGTGGAGATATCCAGGCCCCAGGGGATAATGGAGTCGCCGTAAGTGGTCTTGATGGCCTCACAGGCAGTAAGCACTTCGTCCCAGGTAGTGGGCGCGGCGGCAATACCGGCGCCTTCCAGCAGCTCGGTGTTGACAAACAGCGCGCGGCAGGAAGCCAGAATGGGAAGCGCCCAGACGGTGCCGTCCATCTCATTGGATTCCCAGAAGCTGTCGATGAAGTTTTCCTTGGTCGCCTCGGAAACATACTCCTCGGCGGGCATCAGCAAATCGCTGGCAACATAATCCGCAAAGCCGGAGATGTTCAGAATATCAGGCTGCTCATTGTTGGAGATCCGGGTGGTAACGACGGAATAGATGTCGTTCCAGGAAACGATCTCGATGTTCAGATCAATATCGGTGTTGGCAGCCTCGAAGTCCTTTTCAAACTCGGTCCACCAGGCCTGGGTGTAGTTGCCGTACTGGGAGATGATGACGTCAAGGGTGACCTTGCCACCGGTCTCACCGCCGCCGCAGGCGGCCAGAGACAGAACCATCGCCAGAATCAGCAGAACAGAGACGATCTTTTTCATTGCGCATTTCCTCCTGTATCCATTGGAATATGTATGCCGTCACGGCCTGATTGCCGCGAAAGCCAAAAATGAAACCTCCGGACTTTGTGACAACTTTGTCATTTTTGATTTGTCCGGGGGTTGATTTAAGTATACAGCATATTTCGGAGAAGTCAATTAAAAAATGTCATTTTTGGGCTCAAACTTATGCGCAATGAACAATTTCAGACAAACATACAAATTAAAAATGGAAAATTTGTGCATATCTCTGATAAAAATTATCCCTCTTTTCGATATGAAAATGTATTGCAAACTCAGTTTGTCTGTGCTATACTGGAAGAAAAATATGGAAGACTTTCTGTTCTTTTATATAATTCAACTTTTAGTTTACATTTATTTCACCGACTGACATCCCAATTACATATCTTATAAATAAGGAGCGACAAACATGGGGCAGATTTCTATTCCGCAAAACGCGCAGATTCTCAATGAGGTATTGGCGGCTTATGCCTTACCGGATACCCTTCTTGGCGCCGTGCGCTATGGTCAGGGCCACATCAACGACACCTACTGCGTATTGTGCCAGCCGCAGGAGGGGGATTGCGTCCGTTTCATTCTCCAGGGCTTGAGCAGCGCCGCCTTCCCGAATCCGGACAAACTGATGGAAAACTTCGTGGGCATCACCGGATACATCCGGGAGCAGGTTCTTACGGCCGGCGGCGATCCCAGCCGGGAGACCCTGAGCCTGGTAAAGACAAGGGACGGTCGGGACTATTACATCGATTCCCAGGGGAAGTACTGGCGGCTGATGCCGTTCATAGAACATACAGACTGCTTCCAGTCTGCCACACCCCAGCTGTTCGAGGCCTCTGCCCGGGCCTTCGGCCGGTTCCAGTATATGCTCCGGGGCTATCCGGCCCATACGCTCCATGAGACCATTCCCCATTTTCACGATACCGAGGATCGGTTCGCGAAATTCCAGGCGGCACTGGCAGCGGACAAGCTGGATCGGGCAAAGGATGTGCAGGACGAGATCCGATTTGTGCTGAACCGCCAGGCGGATTGCTCTGTGGCCATGGAGGCTCTGCGGAGTGGGAAACTGCCCCTTCGGGTGACCCACAACGACACCAAACTCAACAATATCCTCATTGACCGGAAAACCGGAGAGGGGATTTGCGTCATCGACCTGGATACCACTATGCCCGGTCTCAGCATCAACGATTTCGGTGATTCCATCCGTTTTGGCGCGAACCACTCCCGGGAAGACGAGAAAGACCTGTCCAAAGTCAACTTTGACATTTCTCTCTATGAAGCGTACACCAGAGGATTCCTGGAAGGCGCCCAGGGCAGTCTGACGCCTGCTGAGCTGGAATACCTGCCCTGGGGAGCCCGGTTGATGACCCTGGAATGCGGCATCCGGTTCCTTACCGATT
>CALVKL010000102.1 GCA_944332695.1 uncultured Bacilli bacterium | reverse complement strand
TGTTGATTGTCAAGTAGAATTGACCATGTTTTTCGTTGAATCTTGATCCACCTTAGCAGCTGACAAAGCGAGTACTAAGGTGGATCATTTCTATCTGTTAATCCTGATTTTCACACTGTGAATTGAACCACCCTTTTAATGAGTTACCACCTGATATCCATCTGCCGTCAATGATGTCTGATCGATTAGGATCGTTCTTGTAGACGAATCCAAGGTAATGTAACGGCTCAGAGTTAGAAGCCGGTCGCTGATCAGTTCATGAACCAGTTTTTCCATCGCCGCAGGCCGGGTATCTGCAGCCGGATCGGACTGATGAACCGCAGCAAGTGTGGTTGTCCCGCATAACTCATCAAGATCCATAAAAATACCATCAGCTGCACCGGTGTTAATTCCGGAGAAATGGTCCGTATCGGCATCGTATGAATATTTCCCGCATTCCTTGATCCGGTTTAGCACAAAGTAAGGATGCTTGATCCCGTATTCGCTCCTAAGATAGTCATATGCTGCCGTTTTACCTCCGGCATTGTATTGCTCAATGATTTTAGGAAATGCTTCTTCCCCAATGATTGTCCTGCCCATATGTTACCTCCTCGCCACATCCCAGTCGAATGCTTCAAAAGGCAATTCCTCATCGATGTGTTCGCAGACATATTTATCTGCTTCTTCGTTCAGGCCATTGTTGATCAGGAACTGCCAATACAAGAAACATTTCCGGTAAAGTCGGTTCGCCGTCACCTTCAATTCCTCATACGTGGGCGGATCCGGTGTCGTGACGCCATCGCGATCAATACCGTATTCTTTCAGGAGATATTTGCTCCCTTCGTCATAGCTCATGGAATCGAGTGCGCGCCGGATCTCTTCCTCCTCACGGTATACTTCCAGAAAATCTACCGGTCTGCCGCCTTCATAAGAAACCATAGATCCGTTTTCATGTACACTGTTGCCTGCAGCCACCCATTCGTGCAAGGCTTCCCTTTCTTCTTCCGTCATAGGTGTGGCTTTTTCATATTCCCTGAGTTCCTGCTTAAGAAACTGACTTTTTTCTTTATATATCTTCATTTCATTTATACCTTTCATTTCACACTCTGTTTTGACCCTTTGACACGGTAGCTGTCACCCGTTATACTAAGGATATGGCAGTGATGCACCAGACGATCCAGGATCGCTGTGGCCGCAAGTTTGCCAGTAAACAGCTCGTCCCATCTGCCCATGGGCAGGTTGGTCGTAATAATGAGGGAGTTCTTTTCATACCGATGGCGGATCACCTGGAAGAAAAGGCTCTCTCTTTCTCTATCCATTTTTAAATACGAAAGTTCATCGATGATCAGCAGCGGGATCCTGTTCAGTTCTTCCAATGTTTGCCGCAGTGTTCCTTCCCGCATCGTTTCATAGAGCCGATCAACCAGATCCTTAGCATTGGCAAAAAGCACCCGATATCCCGCACGGATGGCATTCATGCCAATCCCTGTGGCGATCATGCTTTTCCCAACACCGGGCGGTCCGATAATAATGACATTCTCGCCGGCATCTATGAAATCCAGCCTTCCAAGTTCCGTGATCTTAGCCCTGTCCAGAGACTGATTAAATCCGTAGTCAATGTCTTCAAGCCGTTTTTCGGCCTCAAAGCAAGCTTCCTTACGGAGTTTTTCTGTTCGGCGGTCACGTTTTCCTTCTTCCTCCACGGAAAGAAGCCTGACAAGAAAGGATTCATAATCCATGGCAGAAGATTCCGCCTCCAGGATCAGATCCCGGTATTGCTCGCGCATATCTACCAGTTTAAACTGTTTCATCATGGATTCGATATATTCCGCATTCGTCAGATATTCCTTCTGTTTCATCTGGGCACCTCCGATCACATCGCATTGGTCTCATAATAACTGCAGTCGCGCGTCAGGGCGGGGTCATCATCCCGATAATCCTTACTACAGACAGCCCCCAAGTCTTCCAAAGACACTTCCGGCAGCGTCAGATTCCCTGCATTGTATTCTTTCAGGAGACCTTTAAATGATGTGATATCCAGCTTATCCAAAGCGATACAGTAACCGATAAAACGGTCAAGCGTGGCGTCATCGTACAGTTCTCCCAGGAGCATGATCTTTCTTGCGTAATGCGTAGGCTGATCAAACTTCCTGCCTGCAGCGTCAAGATAACGCTGTCCGTTTGAGAAACGTCTGGCGAAGTCTCTCCGGATCTGTGGAATAGAAGTACTGACCGGCGCTGCAATCGCGTCATAGTGCGAAGGATCCGTCCGCACAGCATGCTTCTCTTCTGAAGTCTCCACGGTCAGTATCAGATTCTCTTTCCTGTCATAGACCTCGATCCGAAATCCATAGACGATCCGGAACAGCAATGTTTTATCCACATATTTCACTGGGACACTGTATTTGCATCCGTCAATGCTGATATAGCTGTCTGGACTGATAATACGCTTCTGTAACTGTTTGATCCGGTAGTGTGTTTTCGGAAGTGGGAGCAGTGCGCCTTTCTCTTCAAGAAGATAGTGCTGGTTCGGGATCCGCTTTGTTGTTCCATGGATTTCATTACACCATTCATTCACAAACGCCTTGCCGCGCCGGTTCAATTCTTCCATTGTAGCGAACGTATTCCCTTTAACAAACTGCTCTTCTATGTAGTTGAATGGGGATTCGATCTTGCCTTTTTTACGGGGCCAGTAACAGGGACACGCATTCAGTTCAGTCCCCAGATGCTTCGCCATCATCAGAGCCTGTGGGTTATATTGGATCTCGTCCTCACTCTTCGGGTTGTTTTCAATGACCAGTGCTTTTGGATTATCGATCAATAATTCCAATGTCACACCACCCAGGTCATCGAATAACTCCTGTATGGCTTCATAAATCGCAGGAGCATCTACTTTCAGGGAAAAACAGACCGCCTTTTTTCTGGATGCCGCAAGGATCATTGCGAAGCAATACACTTTCCGTTCACGGCCACCGATTACCATGGAGTATTCTGACCAGTCGAACTGCGCCTGATCTCCAGGTGGCGTCTCAATCCGGACGGTAGCTTTGGAGCTGATGAGCCCCACATCTTCATCCACCTTCTGCAGGAACCGATAAACGGGGCCAATACTGCCGGAATACCCTTTTTTCTTTAACTCCTTGAAGATACGTGTACCGTTTAATCCATACGGTTCACATCTCCACTCAATGATGAGCTCTTTATACTCATCCAGACAGGATTTGTAGATTGTCCGTCTGTATTTCGGCTCCTCCTTCAGTTTCAGCAGTTTCTTTACTGTGTTCCGGGAGATTCCCAGAATATTTGCTGTTTTACGTTTTGATTGGGTCTGTTTATAGACCCGTTGGACAGCTGCCCAATCTTGCAATCCGTACACCTTCTTTCGCCTCCTCTCTGTGACATGATTGCACGGAGAGGATTGTACATTGTCTGATTGGGTGGGTCAATTTTAAGTGTTAAATTTTCAAGGTACAGTGATCAGGACTGGGCTTACTTACTCGCAACCCCGCCGCTAAGGTGGGTCAGCTTTCCTCGTAAAACCCTGGTCAGTTTTAATTATAAATCAATACGCGTGTTTGGTTTTCGCGAGTGATATATCCTTTTTCTTTCAAGCTCTTGTATGCTCTATTTACTGTTGAAACAGAGAGACCGCTTTCAGTTGCTACCTGTGTTGCACTGAGTCCGGTGTTGTGACGGAGCACGTCCATTACCTTTGCCTCGGTCTCTGTCAGATTACTATCATCATTTCTCTCATTACTAT
>CALVKL010000101.1 GCA_944332695.1 uncultured Bacilli bacterium | reverse complement strand
TCCGATTAGACAAAAGCCGGGGTCCAGCCCGAAGGGGGCTGGCGCCCTTTTGCCTACTTTTCCGGCGAGGGAAAAGTAGGCCTGCGGAGCACGCCCAGCCTGAAAGGCTATAAAAGAGACGTTCAGAGGAACCTTCCTCTGAAAAGCACCCCCCGCCCGGCGACGGGCGCATCAGCCTTTGGGGGCGGAGCCCCCGAAAAGACAGCGAGTTGCAGAGCAGTCCGCTCTGTGCGATCATCTACAGGACCTCTTTGATTTTTTCCAGAAACTTTCCGAAGGTATTCTTCAGGAAAAACCGTACCGACAGGCGGGCGGCGTTGGGCGCAAGCCCCAAAACGTAAAATTCCATTTCCGGATCCAGAAGGGTCTGATCGTACAGCACCGCCTGTCCGGCGCACAGCGCCTTCACCATGCCGTCCAGATCGCCGGCGTCATAGTATTCGCTTCCCATAAAGCAGCCGCCGAACAGATCCTGATAGGCAGGCTGAGCCGACTCTGCCCAGCAGATCACCGCCGTATCTCCCACGTAATATACGTGCCGCCAATCGGCCAGCAGGTGGTTCAATGCCGTGGTATAGGCGAAGGCGGCAAATCTGCCGGTGGGGGCGTTCAAATTCTGTTCCGCTCCATAGGAGCAGAAGGCAGGCGCATTGAAGGAAACCAACGCCGCGCCGCTGGATTGGGCGCCCCGCACATTTTTGATCGCGGGATGAACCCGCTCCACCGGCCCCTTTTCGCCGGTGACAAGGCAAATCATCTCCGGTCCGTCAGCGCCTTTGGCGGCATAGTAACGTTCCCAGGCATGACGGATCAAGGGGTCTTCGTAGGCGTACTGAAAATTCACAAGGAAGGTCAGATTCACGCCTTTGAGAATGTCTTCCAGCGCCTCCTGGAGAGCCGGATGCTCCGCCGCTTTTTCCGGATCCCAGTTCTGGAAAAATCTCAGAATCCCCCGGGCGGCCGGGGAATCCACCCCCGACAGGAGCTTCTCATGGAGGGCTTTGCTGGCGGCAAAGCATTTGGCGGATTTGGCCGGATCCCCTTTCCCGTCAATGCCCAAAAGATAGCCCGGATTTTCCCACAGGAAATTGGAAAGAACGCCGCTGGTTTTCTTCACGGGAGCCGGAAGCACCATCTCCTGGGGGACCATGACGATTTTTTTGCCCTTGTGCTCCTCTCCTTTGACGCAGACCGTCTGTCGGAGACTGCCAGTCTCGTCAATACACAGGGCATAGGAGATTTTTACACGTCCCCAGCCCGGGGGCGCGATCACCCCCTGCCGGGAAAGCTGCTGATAATAGGCTGTCAGCGCTTGCAAAATCATCCCCGCACCTCCTCACTGTCCCAGGGCGGAATCTCCAGCACTCCGTGGTGCAGCACCGCCCGGAAGAACTTGGGCGTGATATTCTCCGGGTCAGAGTAGTCCATGTCGTAGAGCATCCAGCCCAGATCCTTTTCTCCTTCCAGCTCCGGCGGGCAAGGAGGAATCGTTTCACACATCTGAAAATTGGCAGGGAATTCCCGGCATCCGAAATAGGGCTGGTGATAGAACTGCCCCCTTCGGATTCTCCGCTTGATGATGTCCTGGAACTTTCCCGGGTTGTCCCCGGGGGCAGCTTTGTCCGTCATCTCAAAGTGGGCTTCGATGACATAGCGGACATCCCGAAGCACCATGGCGGCTCGCTGCTGAATATCCTCGGCGGTGCATAAGTACAATTCCCCCGTGCCCCGCTCCATAACCGTCCGAGCCGATCTGGCGGAAATGGTGGACTTGACCTCGTTTCTGCGCAGGTTGCTGAAGCGGATGGGACTGCACACACGGATCTTTGTGGGTACCCATCGCATCCCCGGATGCCAGTAGACGGCCTCCAGCAGGTGCAGGCAATTGGCTTTCCCAATCCCGGTATGGTTCCAGCTGTCCGCTCTGCCCTCTGTGCATACGCCCCAGGAAGGTGCCGCTGTCCCCTGAGTCGCCTTTGCCCCCGCCGTTGGGCAGTCCGCCGTGGTGCCCCGCAACCGCAAAAGCCGCAAAGGGCTGACGCCGGCGGTAACACTCATAGGCTCCGGCGGTGGCGTGATCCACACGTTGGGTGCTTCCATCCAGTCTCTTCTGAAAGGCATCGGCGTACTTTCCTATATCATGGGAAAGACCGGCCAGCCGCCCTTGCTCCTCCGCGCCGAAGGCAGCTGCAAATGCTGCGCATTGTTCTGCCGTTCCTTCCAGGTGCTGCAAAACGGTCTGCTCTCTTCCATCCTCAGAACGATGTGCAAGATACTTCATGTTTGTCACCTCTGCTGCAAAACAGGGCGGTTAATCGCCCCGTCGCTTTCTTTGTGGAAATACCGTCATCCTTTCGGTGCAATAAAACGGATCATTGGAGTAATTACATAAAATATGAATCTATTTTATCGTATATTTAGCCGAATTGCAACAGACAGAAAGCGCCCGCTGTACAGACATTATGGCAGCGTTATGGGATGACCAGGCACAATATGCGGAATCTCTGTGTAAGCGGCAGCGAATCCATACCGCCGCCCGGCGGAGGCATGTTTGTCCACACCGAAAGGAAGTGCATCCCTTAAGCAGCCGCCTGCATCATTCCCCTTTTCCTGCAAACACCGCCGCTGGAAGAAACACAAGAAGCGGAAAGAATATAAAAGCAGCTGAGCTGTCTCGTTATGAGGCTGCTCCGTTTTTATGGCTGCCGCCGTCAAATAAAAGGGGCTTGCGGAAGAACCGCCCATCGAACACAAGCTGCGTCAAAAGGCGCCGTCCGCAAAATCTTTATTCAAAAAGGACAAATCCGGTAGACAGATCCGCCCTTTGGTGTATGATTAAAACAGAACTACCAGGTGTATGACACGGGAATGCAACGGAAATCACCGGTGAAGGCGGAAAGAATTCCCAAAATAAAGGATCCCGAATATTCTTTCGGCGAACGGGAATGCCCCGCATTCACCTGGGGACGTGATGAATCCTGACCGGCGGGGAGGATGGAATGTGAAGGCAGGGCGAACATGGCGTTTGAACATGTATGGAAAGATATTGCTGCTATGCACCAGCAGTATTCTGGCATCCCTTTCTCTGCTGGCAAGTTTGTTCTTCTACCACTCCGCAGAAACCATCTATGAGCAGAGCAAGCAAAGCAATGTGATACAGCTTCAGCGTTTACAGGACGATGTGACCCAGTTTGTGCAGGAAGAGGAAGACCATTTGATTTCTGTATACAATGACAGCGATCTTATCAATGATTTGGTTGCCCATGTTGATTTTTCTACCTTAAAGGAAACGGCAGTTTTTCGTTTGACGCACTGCGATGCGGAAGGTGTGGAGAGCGCGCTGAAAATTGTCAGTCTTATGGAAGAATTCGGTTCTCTGGCAAAGCTCTCCCCTGCGCGTCTTTCCGACTATCGCAGCGCGCTTGAGAAATCCAAGGTGCAGGCCACGCAGGAAGTTCTTCTGATGAGCACTTTGCGGAGCCGAACCAACACAGTGGAGTATCTGGATCACACCTTTGTGGAGTGGGAAGAAAACGGCTGTTTCGGCTGCGATATGCTGATTCGGATGGAGCTGCTTCAGGATCTTCGCCGGGAGATCAACCGGCGGGATCCGGCTGTGTTATCCCAGCGGGAAATTATAAAGATCGGCAAGGACATCTGCCAAGCTTTGATCCTGTGTCACAGCAAACGGATCCTGCACCGGGATATCAAGCCCGAGAATATTTTCTTCAACCAGGACGGAAACTACAAGCTGGGTGACTTCGGCATTTCCCGCATTCTCAGTGCCGCGGCCAATTCTCAGGCCAGTACCGGCATCGGCACGCCGCAATACTGGGCGCCGGAGCAGATGTCCGGCCGTTACGACCAGCGGGTGGATATTTACAGCCTGGGTCTGGTCTTGTATGAGCTGTGCAATGGGAACCGGCTTCCATTTGCCGCATCTTCTTATGTGACCGATGAAGAGATTCTTCTCCGGCTTCAGGGGGTCCGTTTGCCGCCGCCCCGAAAACCTGTTCCAGATGCGGTCTGACGGAGGGCTCCCCCCCTGGGAGAGGTGGGCGATCTTGTTGCTTTTGGCCGGTATGAACAGGATAACAATGTCAGCAACGGTGCGGAACCCATTGTTTGGGAGATCCTGGAGATTCGGGACAACGATATTCTGGTGATCAGTCAATCTGCCATTGACTGCCAGCGCTATCACGCAAAATATGTTACTGTCACTTGGCAGACCAGTTCCATCCGCCAATGGCTGAACGGCACCTTTTTCAACGCCGCCTTCTCCCTGGAGGAACAGGAACAAATCCTGACCACCGACATGAAAGCCGCCCCCAACCCCTGGTATGACACAGAGCCGGGAATGGATACCCAGGATAGGA
>CALVKL010000100.1 GCA_944332695.1 uncultured Bacilli bacterium | reverse complement strand
GCGCTCGCCCGCGGCGCACCGGTCGGACAGCGTGATGACCGCCGCCTGAAAGGGAAAGGGCGCCGAGCGCGGGAGGATGCCGATCGCGTCGCCCGTGCGGATCTCCCCGCCCGTGAGCACGCGCGCAAACACGCCCTCGCGCGGCATGATGCAGTCGCCCATGCGCTTGTAGATCGCGCAGTGGCCGTGGCATTGCTTGCCGATCTGCGTCGTCTCCAGCAGCGCCTCGCCGCAGCGAAGCAGCGTGCCCACCGGCAGCGCGCGAAAGTCGATGCCCTCCACCACGAGGTTTTCGCCGAACGCGCCCGGCTGCACATTTGCGCCCTTTGCGTTGAACTCGGCGATCTTTTCGGCGGAGAGCAGGCTGACCTGCCTGTGCCAATGCCCGGCGTGGGCGTCGCCGTCGATGCCCCAATCCGCCGAAAAATGCGCGCTCGTGATGTTCTGCTTCTGCGTGCCGCGCCGCTCGCTCGCGCACACGGCGATGACCTTGCCCATTGCTTATCCTCCGATTTCGTTCATGCGCCGCGCGTCGCCGGTTTCGCCGAAGCCGTGGCGCGCGGGCTTGTTGTAGATGGCGCTTTGCAACGCGGATTGTATCGCGGCGTCGCCCTCGCCGCAGCGCAGCAGCGCCCGCAGGTCAAGCCCGTCCGGGCGATTTAAGCACAGGCGCGCCTGTCCGTCGCTCGTCAGGCGCACGCGGTTGCAGCCCGCGCAGAACTCGCGGCTCAGCGCGCCGATGAAGCCCACGCTGCCCATAAAGCCGTCCGGTTTGGCGTAGACCGCCGGGCCGTGGCCGCGCGTCTTTGTGTCGGGATGCAGCTCGCCCAATTCGCGCTCGAGCAGGGCGCGCACGTTGTCCGCCGCGATGGGGGAGAGCGTTTTCGCGCAGCCGACCGGCATCAGCTCGATGAAGCGCACGGCGATGGGGCGGTGCTGCGCGAGCCGGGCGACGTTCGCCAAATCGCAATCGTTGACGCCGCGCACGGGGACGGCGTTGACCTTGGCATGCAGCCCCGCGCCCACGGCCTCGTCAAGCGCCTCGATGGCTGTATGCACGTCGCCGCCGCGCGTGATTTTTTCATATAATACGGGATCGACCGCGTCGATGCTGATGTTCACGGACGAGAGCCCCGCGTCCATCGCCTCGCGCACGTGGCCGCGCAGAAGCAGGCCGTTCGTCGTCATGGATACGCTCTCGATGCCGGGGACGGACGCGATTTTTTCAATCAGGGTCAGGCAGCCGCGCCGGGCCATCGGTTCGCCGCCGGTCACGCGGATGTGGCGGATGCCGAGGTTTGCCAGCAGGCGCACGGCGCGCACGATCTCCTCAAACGTCAGCGCATCGGCGTGGTCAAACAGGGTTACGCCGCTTTCGGGTATGCAGTACACGCAGCGCAGATTGCAGCGGTCTGTGATGGAGATGCGGGCGTAGTCGATGGTCCGCCCGAACTGGTCAAGCATGATTTTCGCCCTCAAACTCCGGGTCGTTGACGAAATCGCCGCTCTTGCCGCCGGTCTTCTTCGCCAGATGAACGCCGGTGATCTCCATGCGCTTGTCCATCGCCTTGCACATGTCGTATATGGTCAGCAGCGCGACGGAAACGCCGGTGAGCGCCTCCATCTCCACGCCCGTCTGCCCGGTCAGCGACGCCGTGCAGACCGCCTCGATCTCGCAGGAATCCTCGAGAATCCTGAAATCGACCGCGCAGCGCCCCAGCGGGAGCGGGTGACACAGAGGAATCAGCTCGCCGGTCTTTTTTGCGGCCATGATGCCCGCCACGCGCGCCACGCCGAGCACGTCGCCCTTGCCCGCGCCGCCGTCCATGACGGTGCGCAGCGTCTCGCGGCGCATGCGGATGCGCCCCTTGGCGACGGCTGTGCGCAGTGTGTGCGCCTTGGCGGTCACGTCGACCATGACTGCTTGCCCGCGCTCGTCAAAATGCGTCAGTTTCTCGCTCATGCCGTTCACGCCTCACTTGCCGAAGCCGCAGTTGGGATAGGTACACGTCTCGCAGGACAGGCACAGCCCGCCCTCGCCCATGCGCGTGATGTCCTCGCGGCGAATCTCGATGCCTGCGGCCACGCGCGGCAGCAGCAGGTCAAACACCGTGCGCCTGGCGAACATCACGCACCCCGGCAGGCCGAGCACGGGGATCTCGCCGCCTTTGCCATCCGGCAGATAGCCCACCAGCATCATCGCGCCGGGCAGCACGGGCGCGCCGTATGTGACGATGCGCGTGCCGGCCTCGCGGATGGCGCCGGGCGTGCGGTCGTCGGGGTCGACGCTCATGCCGCCTGTGGTGAGGATGAGCTGTGCGCCCGCGTCGCGCATATGGTGGATGGCATCCACGATCATCGCGCGGTCGTCGGGACAGGTGGTTTTGGCGATGACGCGCATGCCGTATTCGGCGAGCTTGGCCTCCACCACGGGGGTGAAGGCGTCCTTGATGCGGCCGTGGTAGACCTCGTTGCCGGTGGTCACGATGCCGCACGTCAGCGGCTTAAACGGCACGACGCGCAGGATGGGCGCGCCCTCCGCCGCTTTTTGGGCGAGCGCCATCTTCTCTTTTTTGATGATGAGGGGGATGACGCGCATGCCCGCCAGCTTGTCGCCCGCCTTAACCGGCGTGAAGCCGTGGCGCGTGGCGATCATGATCTCGTCGATGGCATTGACGGCCAGAAGCCGCGCGCTGTCCACCAGAAGCAGGCCGTCGCAGGCCGCGATCAGCTCGATCTTGCCCTCGCTGGGCTGCGTGGCGCGGATGTTCTCGCCCATGCAGATATCGCGCAGGATGGCGGCGGCCTCGTCCTCGTGATACATGGTGTCGTCCTTT
>CALVKL010000099.1 GCA_944332695.1 uncultured Bacilli bacterium | reverse complement strand
ATAAAACTTATGGAAGCATCTTTATCTGAACTTGCTCAAATAGTTTATTCACGTATGCAACAATTCTGGAAACTAGATAGATGGGTTAGAGTAACAGATGTAGAAGGTAATCCACTATTTAAACAAATCGGTACTCAAGTACTTGAAAATGATTTTGACCTTAAAGTTATGGCAGGTTCAACAATGCCTGTAAATAGAAACGCTATGCTAGACTTAATGATAAGACTTGCACAAACAAACGGTGAAGATGGTTTACCACTTGTAGATAGAAAAGCCGTATTAGAGTTCTTACCAACAGGTGATAAAAAAGCTATAACAGATAGATTTGAAGCACTTCAAGCTCAACAACAACAAGCTCAACAACAACAATTAATGCAAGAACAACAAATGGCTCAACAACAAGCCCAACAACAAAAAGGTGAGTTAGACCAAAGTGTAACTGAACAAGTAATGAATATGTTACAACAAGTTATTCAAGCATCTGATATGACTTCTAAGCAAGTTGATGAGTTGATAATGGATAAAGAACAAAGAGATAAGAAAGAATATGAGTCTCAAATCGAAGAAAAAGGTTATAAGAGAGGATTAAAAGATGGCAAAGTGCAAAGTAAAGAAGAAAAAGAAGAAGTAACACCTAATGAAGAGAGTTCTGATGTGAATGAAGAAGAAAAGAAAAGATTAGAAGAACAATTACTTTCTGAAAACGCACAAATGGAAGAAGCACTTAACTCTCAACAAATACCAGACGAAGTATTAGAAGAGTTAATAATGTTAGCTCAACAAGACCCAGAAATGTTTAGACAAATAATACAAACTTATCCACAATTAGCAGAAATGCTACAACAAGATATGCAAAATATGAATGGAGGATTAATTAATGAAGGTATGTAAAATGAATTTATGTATGTTTAGTATGGAAGATGATAGAGATTTCTTTACATCTGCTTTTAACGAAGCATACAGTATAACTGATAACACAGAAGAGCCTTCTGAACCCGTAGAAGAGCCTGTAAGCGATTCTGTTGATGAAGTTGAAGAAACACCTGTTGAGACAACTCCAGAGCCTTACAATCCAAATGACGAGGAATTAAGAAGATTATATGAAGAGCGTTTCGGTGTTCAAGAAGAAGAAGATGAAAAAGAAGAAGATGATACTCCTGTGTATGATGAGAAAACTCAATCTGCACTTGAATTATATAAATATTTAGAACAAAACCCACATCTAGTTCAAGCTATGAGAAATGTTGATATGGAAGGTTATAAAAACCTAAACAACTTCGTTCCAGACGAATTAACTAAAAAGGTTAAAGAGATGGAAGATTTTATAGAAGAACAAAGATATGAAAAATATGTAAATGGGTTAAAGAATAAGTACTCTGACTTTGATGAAGATAAAGTTTTAGAATATGCAGAAAAACACGATGTTCTAAACTTAGAAGTAGCTTATAAGGCTATGAAAACAGATAGTATTAAAGAGCCAAATGTAGAAGAGCTTAGAAAACAAATCAAAGAAGAATTACTTAATGAACTTAAACAAAACTCCCTTGAAACACAATCAATAGTTGGTGGAGTATCCCAAAAGCCTATTAACCAAGATGAGTCGGTTAGACTTTCAAGTAGAGAAGAGAGAATAGCGAAAGCAATGGGAATGACACCTTCTGAATACAACAAGTGGAGATAAAATAAATAAAACATAACATAACAAAGGAGCAAACAATATGCAAAAAGTAAAAATGAACTTACAAATGTTTGGTGTAACACCATCAGGAACTAACACTCACGTTAGTACAAACTTTGGTAAATTATTAGAGCCAGGATTAAGAAAGATATTCTTCGAGACTTATGATGAGATACCAGAGCAATACTCAAAAATATACAACGTGCACACTTCTAACTCTGCAACTGAAACAGACCACGGAATGGGAGCATTTGGTGATTGGGAAGTAAGAGCAGATGAAACTTCTAACGTATCATATGCTAAAATAAAAGATGGTAACGATGTTGTTTACAGACATAAGGCTTTCACTAAAGGGTTTATGATAGGTAGAGAATTATACGATGACGAAAAGTATGGTCAAATGAAGAAAATGGCTAAGGCACTTGCTAGAGCAGGTAGAGCTAAGGTTGAGAAAGATGCTATATCTTTATTATTAAAAGGTTTCAAAAAGACTTCTCCAGAGTTTGTAGGTATAGATGGATTATCTTTATTCCACGATGCACATACATTAGTTGATTGTTCAAGTAAAACTTGTTCAAATGTTCTTACAGAAGCATTAACAGAAGAGTCTTTAAAGAAAGCTATAAAAATGATGTCTGAACAATTAGACGAAGCAGGAAACTTAATACAAATGAAAGCTACTAAGTTAATAGTACCTCCTGCATTAGAAGATACTGCTATAAGATTATTAAAATCTACTCACTTACCAGGGTCTCAAGATAACGACACAAACGCATACTTAAAAGATAGAATGGAGATAGTTGTTATGGACTACTTAGGTGCGACTGCAGGTGGTTCTGATAAGGTATGGTTCTTACAAGATGGTTCAAGACACGAATTAAACTTCTTCTGGAGAGTTAAACCAGAATTCAAGAGTGAAGAAGATTTCGATACTTTCGTTGCTAAATACAGAGGGTATATGAGATATTCATTCGGTTTCTCTGATTGGAGAGGTATGGTAGGTTCTACTGGTGGAGACACTGGTGTTACTACTACTGCATTATCAAAAGGTAAAAAGTAATAAAAATTAAAATAGAAGTGCATTGACATTATGGGGTAGGGAGTTAATCCCTACTCTTTTTTAAAGGAGTTGATTATATGATGGAAGATAGATATATGCGTATGTTTGAACTAATCATACAAAGACAAAACGCTATAATGGATATGTTAAGTTCTTTTATGAGAATATACGCTAAAGACAACAATCACGCTATCGAAGAAGTAAGAGAGGAGTGTGAATATATAAATGACGTTGAAGGATATGATAACTAGAGTTAGACAGTATACTCGAGATATTACAGGTTCATTATTTACACAAGACGATATAATCGCATTTATAAACGAAGGTGTAGATAGAACTAAACGTTATAAATATTTTAAAGATATGAAGTATTTAACATCTCTTTCTGATGAGCCAATACTTTTACCTAGCGAGTATCATCATTTACTTGCTATATATGGTGCTAGTAGATGTTTTACACAAGATGAACAAAACTACTTAGCACAACAATTTATGAATGAATACGAGTACAAGACTTCTGAAATGGAGCAACTTATAAATGACGGAGAACTTGTTATAGAAGGTTATGATGAAAATAACAATAAACCATTTGACGCAGTTAAAGATGTGTATTTCACTAAATTTGTATTAGGTGGTGAATAGTATGTTTAATAGTAAATCATTTATAAATAACTCTTCTATCCCCTCATCACCTCAAAGAATAACTTTTACTGTAAAGAATTTCACAGGTGGTCTTAATAATACTACATCTCCTTCAAGACTTGCCGATAACGAAAGCCCTAACCTTTTAAATGTACGTTTTAGAAAAGATGGTGTACTTGAAAAAAGAAGTGGTTTAACTAAATATACTTACCACAACCCTAC
>CALVKL010000098.1 GCA_944332695.1 uncultured Bacilli bacterium | reverse complement strand
ACCGCAGACAATACCAATGAGCAAATCAAGTGGGTGAAAGCTCGGCATAGGATTTCCGAATGCAACGGGGAGAACAGAAAAAAGGCTGAGGAGTTTTGCAGAACTATCTGCACCCTCAGCCAAACGCCATGCTTCTCCGATATTTGTTGCAATCAGTCCCACTATAATATAGGGGATGTTCAGAATCAGGAGTTTTTTGATTTTTCTTGTATCTATCATAAATCACGCTCCTGTTTCTTTTCACGAATCTTCTTGGGCAGCGATGCCACAAGATTCTTAAATTTGCTGAGTTGTGCCAGCACACTTGGCTTCTTATCTTTGGTCATTGACCTTGCCTGATGCTCTTTGCAGATTGCATCCAAAGCATCCGAATCCTTTGCACGAACAAACACAAAATAGCGGGGTGGATCAACCGATTTATCTTTTCTTACCGCAAAATCCACACCATATTTCTTTGCAAGACGTTCAAAGTCTTTAATACCTTCTTTTTCAATTTCTGCATTGGCAGCTCCCTGGTTCTGTCCTAACAGCTTTTTCACCGACTGCTTGCCATGAACGGCAGGATCTCTACCTTTTTGGGCTTTTTTCTTTTCCTGGTACTGCAAGAATTTGCGAATACCCGCAATAATAGTTCGCACAGTGAGTCGAGTAGTAGTAATTGCCAAATTGACCGTTCTGTTTTCAACTTCTTCCTGCAATTCTCATCACCTCCTCAAAATAAGAAAACAGCATCAACGAACCTGTTCTTTATGTTCATAATGCAAATTGCCATTTCTTACATTGGCATGACTAATAATTTTGATATGACCTTTTTGCTGACTCTCCAAAGCCTTCTCATAACCAGCCTGAGTAAGATACAGCCTGGTTCGTTCTCCTTTCCAACCGACAGGAGAATCATTCGTGAGAACATCAAAAATAATCATGTGCCTGGTATCATCGGCAAATCTCTGCAAATCCATATAAGAATGTCCATGATATTCTTTGGCACCTGCCTTTATTCTCATTTCTTCCATTAACTCTCCAACTGTTTTCCCTGGCATCTCATACCTCCTTAAAGAACATCCCTGTCAGGACTGCTTTTTTGCGGCATGGATTCTGCTTTCAAAGGGGAGTCCGCAGTTTTCACTTTATCATCCGGCAAGGGTAGCGCCATAATACTGCGCCCCATACGGACAAACATTTCCGGTTGATGGAACTCTTTTTCAAATTTCTCCATCAGTTCAGGAGAGAGGGAAGCAAAGTCCTCCTCACCCAAACCGACAACCAGAAAATCACCGGCGACAATGTCATAAATCTGCCCTTCATTATCCCGTAAAGCCCGGTTCAGTTCGCTGCCGTTCAGCTTTCCTTCGTCATTGACGATCAATGCCACCGGTTCATTGTAGGGATATACCGCTTCTATATCGCCGCCAACCGCTTTCTGCAAATCTTCCAGCTCACTGCCTATCTGAACCGCCTGGGGATACATTCCCGGCTTGACGAGCAAAACATCCAGCTGCTCTTTCTGTTCCTGCACAATTTCACGTTCAGCTTCTGCTGAAAAATCCACACCGGTAAAATTTTCAGAATCGAGGATATGTTCGGAATTGTAATATTCCTCCTCAACTTTCGCTTGTGCAGCTTCCATTGATTCTGCTTTTACGGTCACCGTCTTTTCGAGTGTTTCGGTGATTTTGATGTCATACTCTTTCAAATACATCAACCTCCGTTTCTTTCAGATATGACAAAAGCGACTATCCACAAGCCTTACAGCTCATAAATAGTCGCTTCATTTTCCCACTGGGGAATACACATTTCTTCCAGTTCCTCGGTCAGACTTTCCGGTGTAAAGAACAGGTCATCTCTTTCCTTCAGCAGTTTCACAATCGAGCGATACTCCGTAGCATAGTAGAAGTCACCGGACTTGATGACCATGCTGACGTTGTGTACCAGAGCAAAACTCATATCCTCCAGCAGCCACAACTCCCGATTATAGGAAGTATCAGTCATGTCGTAAATGCCAATTTCCATATCCGAATAAATCAGGCAGGCTCTCTGCATGAACAGTTCCTTGCCACGGTACTCGAACCCACGGTCGATATTAGTTTTCACGACATACTCATACGCTGTTTCTGCCTTATCTCGCAGAGCCATACAGACTTCCGGCAGACACAAGGCAGCACAGCCGACTTCTTCCTCATCATACGCTTCATAGTCCTCCGGCTGAAACAGATCAAACAGCCATTTCAAAGCATCGCTCATTTCTTTCTCAGTAAACATTTATGCGTCCTCCTTATCTCTCCATAGATTTCTCACGCTTTCGCTGCCATTGTTCGAGCAGTTTGATAATGGTGTCCTCCATCTGCTTCGGGGTATAAGACTTGGGAAAATACTTCCGAAGCACATCATGTTTAATTGTCACCCTATCCAGTTCACCCTTTTTTTCCTCAGACATGATCGCACACATGGCATCCAAACTGCATTTTCCTTCCTGGCTAAATTTTTTCAAACGTTGTGCCTGGGATAGAGAAGGCGTGGACTGTGCGTAGTCCATTGCTTCCAGAAAGTCTTGCTGTTCATTTGGTTTCAGATAAGAAATTTCAACCGCAGGGTTAAAGGCAATCTTTTTTTCATCTACCATATCCAGCAGCTCAGGAATCAGTTCTGTCAGACGAATATAGCGATGAACCTGATTTCTGCTATCACCAGCTTCTTGACCTACAATATCCATTGCCTGCAACTTCATCCCAACTTGGGATGAAGTTAAGTCAGTGCGTTGTCCTTGATGTTTGATAGCTTCCAATTTCATCTTATAAGCGAAAGCTCTCTCACTGGGGAGGAGCGTTTCCCTTTGCAGATTGGAATCCACCATCAAAATTGTGGCGGCATCATCGTCCATATCTCGCACAATCACTGGCATGGTTTCTTTTCCCGCAAGTTCAGATGCATGATGGCGGCGGTGTCCAGCGATTAGCTCGTAACCACCTTCCGGACGAGGGCGGGCGATTGCAGGTGTCATAACACCAAACTGTGCAATACTTTCAACAGTTTTCTGCATAGCTTCATCGTCTACCACTTTGAATGGATGTCCCTTAAATGGATGCAGATCAGAAAGTTTAATTTCCTGTACTCGTTCTTGCTGGGCTTCTTCTCGTGACTGGTCTGTCTGAAAAATATCATCGTAGCTGCTCAAGCTGATGTTTCCGCCTTTTTTCGGCATTGTTCAACACCTCCTTCGTTAATACTCGATAGGCATCGGCTACTTTGCCTTTCGGATCGTGTTTGAAAATACTGGTTCCCTCTGCACTGATTTCTTCAGCACGAACAGAACGGGGAATATCAGTCTTATAAACCTTGAGCTTACCACCATAATTTTCTCGGATCAGGTTACTGATGTCTTTGGAATAATTCGTTCGGCTGTCTACCATTGTCAGCAAAATACCTTCAATTCGCAGCTTTGGATTGATTTGGCGGCGCACCTTATTGATGGTCTGTAAAAGCTGTTCCAAGCCTTTTGCAGGAAGATAAGCTGCTTGCACTGGAATCAATACATTATCTGCCGCAGCAAGTGCATTGACTGTGAGCATTCCCAAAGAGGGCATACAATCCAGAAGAATGAAATCATAGTTCTGTTTTACGGTGTCTAGGTATTGCTTGAGAATAGTTTCTCGACTCATAGCATTAACCAACGATACCTCCAAACCAGATAGCTCAATGTTGGCAGGCATCAGGTCAACACCTTCCGGATGATGCAGAATACCTTCACCGGGAGCAATAGGCTGCTCTGAAAGGATTTTTCCCATCATATCCGATAATGTCGGAGAAAGCTGATCCGGAACAGGATGACCAAGGCAAATAGTAAGCGATGCCTGTGGATCTGTGTCTACTAAAAGCACTTTTTTACCTTCCATTGCCAAACCAACACCCAGATTCTCACAGGTAGTAGTTTTTCCTGTTCCACCTTTTTGGTTAACTACTGCCATGACGGTTGCTTTTGCCAAAATTCATCACCTTACCTTTCTTAGTTTTTTCTCTCATTTCTGTATCACCACCTTTCAAATCAATCCAGAAGCCATATCATGCCGTACATCGGCGTCAATTTTTATATCTATCGTAACCGGAGCGTTATACAAAGCAGCAAGAGCATATTGTTTTGGGTTTCGGATTTTGGTTGTGTTTTCTTTAAAGCAGTTTAATACATACCGAATGTGCTCGGAGTTCAACTTCATCAAGCGACTTCGTACAACCTCAGATGGCTTATCATCGCTGGCTATCCGAATTAACTTTCGTTTGCTACATACGGTTTCTACCAATATTTCCAAGATGCTTTCCAGAACTTCTTTATCATAGGGAAATTCTCTAAAAAGATAGTCCATTTCAAGTTCTTCATAAAAATACTGATAATAGCTCTGAAATTCCTCATCCTTTTCCACATCCCTTCCAGAGAAATCGGAAGATAGGATAGGATCAGTATCACTATAATCAGTATCTTTAATATCAGTATTATTACCTTGTGCTTTTGACAACTCTTGAAGAGTCTTATTGACAGTTCCAGAATTGTCCTTTTGACAATTCAAGAATTGTCTTTCCACACAGTTATCCACAAAGTTTTTCACATAGATATAATTGGGCTTTCCTAGTCCAATACGTTTGCGCTCAATTAAGCCACATTTGTTTTCCAGCTCATGCAAGAGCTTTACTGCTTTTTTCTCTGCACAACCAAGTGCGCCTTTTACTTCTTCAATCGTGAATATGATATATACCCGACCAAGTTCATCCACCCATCCGTTTTTTGCCGACAAATTCATACGATCAAGCATAATGCCATAGAGCAGTTTTGCATCAGAAGATATATTCGAGAATTTTTCGTCTGTAAACAGAACTTTTGGAACCCGATAGAATGAGAATAGCTCTGCCTGCTGTCCATAGAAGTAATCATACATTGCTCCTCCTCACCGCCTTTTTGTAGGGGAATATTTTGTTACTCAGAGGAGCCTTATGAACAGTGCCATCTCTGATACGATAAGGACAGCAAATACGGGTTATTGGTAACAATCGTGAATTCATTTTCATCACCCCTTTCCAATGACCTCACGCAAGAGCTTTTTCGTACACCACCCAATGCAGGGCTGTGCTCGCCCATAAGGGCATCCGTCACAATCACTTTTAGATTTAGGTGGCGGTGAAATCCGATAGTAACAGTTTGCTTTGCCCAGACTGCATCCTTTTCTTGTGTTTTTCCAGTAGTAGCAGTATCGACAGTCGCTTGGTTTATCAGCGGCATATTGTGTTTTCATGATTCAAAATACCTCCTTTCTTCCAGTCGCTTCAGAAGCAGTCTGGAAACAAAAAAAGAGTGTCTATTCACTCCCTAAAAGGGAGAAATAAACACTCTATGTAAACGAAAAAGTATTAGATTGTATTTGGCATAACGGCTTAGGACACGCAACATCCACCTTTTTAATTAGCAAGTTTTTTTGCAGCAATTTGGCTCCAATTAGCAGGAATGCCTTTTTGATTAGCAAAAACAGGCTTTTTCTTGCTAATGATTAGCTGGAAATTTTGTTTTTTCACCAGAGTTCGATGTCTGTT
>CALVKL010000097.1 GCA_944332695.1 uncultured Bacilli bacterium | reverse complement strand
GCTCATGCACGGTTTGGAGTGGGGGAAAATCCGGAGGTGAGTTCACCAAAGGATTACCTATCACTATAGGACAGACTGATTGCCTTGCATGATCTCGACTGCCCCTGGCGACCGGGTGATCTGGAGCAGCGGAGCGGTCGAATCATTCGTCAGGGCAATATGAATAAGCAGGTTCACATCTACCGTTATGTCACAGAAGGGACATTCGATTCGTACCTCTGGCAGACGGTGGAAAACAAGCAAAAATTCATCAGCCAGATAATGACCTCCAAATCCCCGGTTCGCTCCTGCGAAGATGTGGATGAAACAGCGCTGTCCTTTGCAGAAATCAAGGCTCTGTGCGCGGGGAACCCCGCCATCAAAGAAAAGATGGATTTGGATATCGAAGTCGCCCGACTGAAGGTGCTGAAAGCGGACCATCAGAGCCAGCAGTTTCGGATGGAAGATAACCTGATCAAATATTTCCCTGAGCAGATCCGTAAGCTGCAAGGCATCATCGCAGGATTGGAAGCGGATATTCAGACAGCCGAAGCGCATCCGCACCCCGAAGAAGGGTTTGCAGGCATGACCCTCAACGGCAAGGTCTTATCTGACAAGGAAAAGGCGGGCGTATCCTTACTGGAGGCATCCAAACAGGCAACCGGCTATGACCCGTTGCAGATTGGCTCGTATCGCGGCTTTGAAATAAGTGCCACGCTGGAGAACTTTGGAAAGGATCGGGTGCTGACTTTGACCGGTCAGCTCTCCCATCGGGTAACGCTGGGCAACGATGCCAGAGGCAACCTGATTCGCCTTGACAATGCCATTAAGGATATGCCCAGACTCTTATCGGCCTCTCAGAGGCAGCTTCAGAATCTACAGGAGCAGGTAGAGCTGACGAAAGCCGAGCTTGGAAAACCATTCCCCCAGGAAGCGGAACTGGCGCAGAAAAGCCAGCGGCTGGCGGAACTCAATTCGATTCTGGACATGGACGGCAAAAAGAACAATTCTGAGCGCGATAGCGAAGACAGGGACGACACAGATCGGCCTTCTGTTCTGGACGATCTTCACCGCCGCGTTGAGGAAATGCCACCCCATCGGAAGACAGACTCCCGTGGATTGGAGGAACGGGCATGAGGGAGAAAGATCAGATGCTGCACTTCCGGGTCAGCAAAGCGGAGCTTGACATCATTCGCCAGAAAATGCAGGAGGTGGGTGTCCGAAATATGGGTGCCTACCTGCGCAAGATGGCTATGGATGGCTACTGCATCAGGCTTGACCTTGGTGACCTCAAAAAGGTGGTTTCCCTCATGCGCTATGCCAGCAACAACCTGAATCAGTACGCCAGAAAAGCAAATGAAACAGGCAGTATCTATCTGGAGGACATTCAAGATCTGCAAAAGCGGTTCGATCAGATTTGGGAAGAATTAAAGGGAATCCACACGAGGCTGGCCAGCATTGAATAGCTTCTGCACTCACCGGCGGTATCATTGCGTCATTTCACTTTATCGACTACAATAAGGATGAAAGGAGGGCATCGCCTATGTTCGCTCTGATAAAACTCCCATTCAAACTTCTTTCTCTTCCCCTGATGGTCGCATTTGCAGGCTTGTCCCTTTTGGCAAAGCTGTGCAGCAATCTTTCCGGCTATATCCTCAGTCCGCTGATTCTCTTCGTTTTCGGATGTGGTGTCTATACGGTAATCTCGCAGCAATGGAATCAGGTGCTGCTGTTAGGAATCATCGAATTGCTCTTCATTTCGGCACTGTTTGGATCAGTCCTGATTGAAACCGTATTCGACTGGTTCTACTCGATTCTGAAAGGATTTGTACAGTCGTAACGGCACTATTCGGCCACCTTGCGTCAAATGTAGGGTGGCCATCTTTTTTATTAAACACAGGAGGTAATACATGGCAGCTACGCGGCTGATTGCGTTGCATATCAACAAAGGAAAGACCGTGGCACAGTGCCTGCGGGATCGGACAGACTATGCGCAGAACCCGGAGAAAACCGCCAAGGGTGAGTTGGTTACCGGTTATCAGTGCGACCCCATGACGGTGGATGAAGAATTTCTGCTTTCCAAGCGGCAGTATCAGCACATCACAGGAAAGCACCAAAAGCACGAAGTAATTGCCTACCAGATTCGCCAGTCATTCAAGCCGGGAGAGATTACTCCCGAAGAAGCAAATCAGGTTGGGTATGAACTGGCAGAGCGTTTTACCAAAGGAAAACATGCGTTCATTGTGGCAACCCATACCGACCGCGCCCATATACACAACCATATCATCTTCAACTCCACCACGCTGGACTGCGCCCACAAATTCAAAGACTTCTACTATTCCGGACTGGCCATTCAAAGATTGAGCGACCTGATCTGTCTGGAACATGGGCTGTCCATCATCGAAAAGGTGCCCTATTCCCAGCGGCGAAAGAGAACGATCTATGAGAAGCGCACCACCTACCGAGACCAGATTCGCCAGGATATTGACACTATTCTGAAAAAACCTCCCACTGACTTTGATGCCTTTCTGCGTAAGCTGGAAGAAATGGGCTATGAAGTCAAGAGGGGCAAGTATACTTCTATCAAAGGGAAAGCCCAACAGCGATTCGTCCGCCTCAATTCTCTGGGCGAAGGATATGCCGAAGAAGATATTCGGGCTGTCATTGCGGGCGAGAAAAAGCATCGTGCCGGAATCAAATCTCCCTTTACAAAAGATAACCGAGCATTCAATTTGCTTGTTATTATCGATGATAAGATTCGGGCAAAAGGCTCCGGCTATCAGCAGTGGGCTACGAACTACAATCTAAAGCAGATGGCGAAGACCCGAATCTTTCTCAAGGAGCATAACATTAACTCCATGGATGAACTGCGTGAGAAAGCAAGCACCACGTCCGCAGACTTCGACCGGATTGACAAAGAGCTGAAATCCGCAGAACAACGGCTGGTAGAAATCGCCGCTTTGAAGAAGCACATCATCAACTATGCCAAAACCCGCGATGTTTATGTCCAGTACCGAAAGGCGGGCTACAGCAAAGCGTTCTTTGAAGCCCACCGGGAGGAAATCACCCTCCATAAAGCGGCAAAGGATGCTTTCCAGAAAATGGGCGTATCCAAGTTACCAAAAGTCAAGGAATTGTCGGAGGAGTATGCATCGGTCCTGGAGCAGAAAAAGAGCCTGTACGCGCAGTACAGGCTCTCCAGAGAAGAAATGCGGGAATATCGGAAGGCACTCCACAATACGGAAGTGTTCTTTGATATGGATAGAAACAGTGAAAAGGATGCTCGTACACAGTCGGAAGTAGATCAGAAGAATCAGCCTGCAAAATAGCCTGCTTATGGATTACAAATCTTGCATGGGCTGTACCCCTTGGCAATCACTTCCTCACGGGAGCCGCAGAAGTCTTTTTTGTTCTTATCCTTCATCTGCTTGACACTCCGGCAGGTAGGAATGTGGAACTTCTTCGTGTTTGTGTTCAGCACATAGTTCTGTCCAACGGATTCGCTCTTTGCGGCAGGTTCTGTGGCATTGTTCTCGGCTGCCCTTTGGGTGCTGTTGGAGCCAACAGATGCAAACACATCCGCGTCCTTATTTCTGGATACCGTAAACTCTACCGTTTTTCCATCGGACACACAGGAGATATCTCCCTGCATATCGGTTCGGAACGTGGTGACCTCCGCGTCCCGCAGGCGGCTCAGAACTTCATCGGTGGGATGACCGTAGGAGTTGTCCTTGCCGACAGAAATAACAGCGTACTTCGGCATCACCTCTCGCAGCCAAAGATAGCCGGTGGAGGATTCTGAACCATGGTGCCCGACCTTCAGAACCGTAGATTGGATGTCCTGCTTGCCACTCAGAATGGCCTGCTCTGTTTCTCGCTCTGCATCGCCTGTGAACAGGAACGAGGTGTCTCCAAAGGTAATCCGCAATACAATAGAGGTATTGTTTGTGTCGCTCTCAGAATTGACTGCCAGTATTTTGCATTCCGCGCTTCCCAGAGAAAAGGTTTCGTCCTTTTGGGGAACTGTCAGAGAAACACCGTGTTTTTCCACGGCTTTCCTGAAATTCTGGAATGCCTTGGAATCACAAGTGGTGACGGGAGCATAAGCCGTCTTTACGCTGGCATAGTTCAGAGCACCGGCAAGACCGCCAATGTGATCCTCATGGGCATGGGTTCCGATGACATAATCCAACTCCGTGATTTTGCGATTCTTCATCACAGTGTACATCTTGCTGGAATCTGCCGCATTGCCGCCATCAATCAGCATGGAATGCCCATCACACTGGATGAGTGCGGCATCTGCCTGTCCCAGATCCAGGAAGGTAACCTCCAGTTTGCTGTCGCTGGCAGCTGCCTGCGCTGGGCACGGAACACTGACAACCGTAAGTGTCAGGCACAGGGCTATCAGAACCAGCTTTCGCAGCCATGTTTTATTTCGTTCCTCTTTCATCGTGTACGCCTCCTCAATGTCTCTTTGGGTTTTCTTGATGCGACAAACTATATTTGAAATACGACATTTGACTCAATTTACATTATAAAGTGTCGCAATACAGATATCAAGTGTCGCATTACAAACAATTTAATGGGCCCTGAATATTGGCTACAATAATCAGGGGTGCTGAGTATGATGGGAACGAACGAAAGCAGGTTTGACAATTCTGAGCGATATCGTGATTTGGGCTGCGCCATATCCTATTACCGCAAGCGTAAGGGGCTGACGCAGGAGCAGCTTGCCGAAAGCATTGGTATCAGCAGACAACACATGGGTGCGATTGAGGCACCGAATATGGTGAGGGCCGTGTCTCTGGATGTTCTGTTCAATATTGCCCAAGTCCTGGAGATTGAGCCATATTTGCTTCTGAAGTTCTCACCAGATAAATGATTGTTTAGGGATTGTGCTTTTTCTCGTGTGATCTGAAGGCCGAAACCATGTTTGATTCTTCATTCTACACCAGACGACAGCGTGAAAAATGTCGAAAAATGGCAGCTCACAAAATCCTGTGGACTGCCATTCCATGGAAAAAGACCTTGCGGAGCAAGTTGTGTTTGCTTCGCAAGGTCTCTCTTTTTTTGTTGACTGTATGGATACTGCTGTGTTTTTAAGCACAGTTTACTCGGCTTCACTATCTCTTAACTTCTCTCGAACGAACATGAGTATCTTGCCGAGCAGATTTGGGCCGTTCCACTTGCTGGGATTCGTGCTGTCCGGGTTGCTTGCATCCATACCGATCCCCCATAAGTTATCCAATGGACTGGCTTCAACAAGTAGTTTGTTCCCCGTATGCAGAAGAGTTTGAAGCGCTTCTTGGTTCTGTCCAAATTTTGCCATATTCGCATTGATGACAACTTCTTCTTTGCATTTATCCCAAGCGGCAGTATCAAGATTGCTCACCAGCCTGCCGAGCTTCTTGCACTTCTGAGGGTTTGGCTCGTTCATGATGAGTGCATAGCTCCGAAGATCACCGGCAAGCAGAGCTTTCTTCGCCATCATGTACTGCTCCGCAGTGGCATATCGGATGCCTTCAATCACAAAAGTTGTCGGATGCCATTGGCTGAAAATACCGTTCTCTTCGTATTCGTGCCAGAAGAAAACAAATCTTGACACACTCTCGTTTTGGGCATCGTGAAACTGTGAAAGCATAGAAGTCCCCAGCTGGAGTGCTTTGTCGTCAATGACTGCACTGCCCACCACGCCATCCTTCATCGACTACAAAGCTGTCTATCTTCCCACCAATCATTTTCTCCGGGAGGAGATGATGGACACACAGAAATATCTTTCCTATTTCTTCCCCTTCGAGAAGCCGGACTTTTTCAAGAACGGAAAAGACTCACTTTGGAATATCAATGGAGACCGCACCATGATTTCGCTGGCAATGACATTCCGCAAGGAGCCGGAGGCACAGGTCATGTGCTTTATGCGCAACTATGCGGAGCGCTATGATTGGTTGGAGCAGACCTTTCAGGATTGGTCGTTCACCTTCCTGAGCAGCTTCCTGTTCTATGAAGAGGACGAGGAAATGGACGAAGATACCAGAGACATTTACCGTCAGGGCATGGCGGCTTTTGGAGGAATCGCACCGAACTACCACATAGAGTTACGGGAGCGTCCAACCATTGTGTGGGATTTTCATTCCCTGCTGCTGGCAATCCAGATGATGTTCAGCTTCATGCTGGCAGACGAAACTTCCAGCCTGCGGCTGTGCAAATACTGCATGAAAGCATTCTTTGCAAAGAGCGATGACGAAGATTTCTGCACCCCTGCGTGTGAAGCAAACTACGAAAGAGAGAACGGAAGCTAACGTCGCTTCGGCGGGACGGGGGCTTGATATCCCTTTGGCTCCCCCGGCGATGCAGCTCCATTCCAAGGCTCCGCTGCGCTTTGCCTCTCTATTTCGCCGCACCACCTACACCCGAACAGGCGGATTCTGCTGGCGCAAACTCCTGGGCTTCTCGTCCGGGAGGACGCAGAATCCGCCTGTTCTGCTGCCACCGGAAAGGGTGTGTTCAATAAGGAAACACCCCCTTTCCAGCGTCAGCGGTCGCCAAAGGTATAACACACTAGACCTTGCGAGCAAGATCGTGTGCCACGAAACCGCCGGTTTCATTGGATTCTTCCCGCCAAGGCAGCGCTGCCGCCTTTGGAAACCACCGCTAAGGGAACGCTGTCCCTTTGGAATCCTCAGCCAACAGGGCGCTCTCGCCCCTATTGGATGACCCCGAGCCAAAGGAATTGCCATCCCTTTGGAATCCCAGCTCGTTTTGAAATGAGTACCCACAAATGGAAAGTGGTTTGTGAGCATTCATTCCAAAACGTAAAAACCCCCTGGGTTGAACATCCGCTATGATGATCTCCAGAGGGTTTGCCACATTCAGATGATAGCCGTATTGAGGCGGCGGAAGGATAATCCTTCCGCCGCCTTGTTATGTTTCGATTGGATTCTTATTTCAGCAGTGCCAGACGGCCGGCATCGTTGGCAAAGACTTCCTTAGCATTGTCCTTGGTGACCACGACAGGGGGCAGCTCGTAGACGAGAACATCGATCTTGCCGTTGTTCACCTGAACATCGGTGGCAGGCATGCCGTTGCCTGCCTGCAGGGACTTGATGATCTCAACGGTCTTTCCCACAAGGACGTCGGTGGGCTTGGCAACGGTGGAGTACTGGCGTCCAGACCAGACCCACTCAACGGACTCGTTCTCAGCGTCCAGACCGGAGATAGCGGGAATCTCCTGACCTGCCTGCTCGCAGGAGGTGATGATTGCACGGGCGATGCCGTCATTGGGAGACAGGACACCGTGGATTTCCTTGTCAGAGTAGAAGCCGGACAGCAGGGAGTCCATTCTTGCCTGGGCCTTGGAGTTGTCCCAGTCCATGGTAGCGCACTGGGTGAAGTCAGTCTGGCCGGAAACAACGGTCAGCGTGCCGTCGTCGATCAGGGGCTGCAGAACGCTCATTGCGCCCTTGAAGAAGTTGGGAGCATTGGGGTCAGCGGGGCCGCCGCCGAACAGCTCGATGTTCCAGGGACCCTCGCCCTTCATTTCCTTCAGGCCATCCAGCAGAGCCTGAGCCTGCAGCTCACCGGTCTTGACGCTGCCGAACTGCACCACGCCGTCAACGCCGGTGGTATTCTCCAGGAGACGGTCATAACCAATGACATAAACGCCGGCAGCCTTGGCCTCTTCCAGGACAGCGCCCAGCTGGGTGCCGTCGATGGGGCCAACAACGATAACCTTGGCGCCGTTCTGAATCATAGATTCGATCTGCTGCTGCTGCGTAGGAACCTTATTGTCAGCAGCCTGGATGATGGGCTTGAAGCCGGCAGCTTCCAGCTCAGACTTGAACATTTCTTCGGCTTCTTTCCAGTTCTGGGTACCCAGCCAAGGCAGGGAGACGCCGATGGTGGCGCCGGCCTCAAAGCCGCCGGCTGCAGCGGGAGCCTCAGCACTGCTGTCGGCCTCAGCGGGCTGTGCAGCGGGGGTAGTGGCTGTGGGAGCAGGTTCGGTACGGCCACCGCCGCAGGCAGTCATGGACAGGACCATAACCAGAACCAAGAGCAACGCGAACAGTTTTTTCATTGTTTTTTCCTCCTACTATTGTGTATTTGGTTTTTATTAAGGCCCGGCTGTCAAAAATCCATCAGAATTATTTGTCAGCAGGGGAACCTTCTTTACTTTCGGCCCTATTCATGTTGAACAGGCGCTTTGTAATGGAGACATGTCCGGGACGCTTATTGTAAACGTCGAAGGCAACGGCTGCCATCAGAACCAGGCCCTTGATGACTTGGGTCTTGTCGGCACCGACACCCAGCAGCATCAGGCCGGAGTTCAGAACTGCCATCATCATACCGCCGACCATGGTAGCCATAATGGTACCAACACCGCCGGAAACGGCCGCGCCACCAATGTAGACAGATGCAATGGCATCCATCTCCCAGCTGGTACCATCGGAAGGGCCTGCCGCAGTGGAGCGTCCCACGAACATAATGCCGGCCAGTGCAGCCAGGAAAGACATATTCAGCATAGTCAGGAAATAGGTCTTCTGCACGTTGACACCGGACAGGGCAGCGGCGTTCTTATTACCGCCGACTGCGTAGATATGGCGTCCAAATCTGGTTTTCTGGGTGATGGTGTGGTAGATGATGACCAGGATCACCAGAATCAGGCCAGGGATTGGGAACGAGGTGCCGGGGCGTCCGGTGCCAAACAGCCAGGTCAGGTAACCAATTGCAACAGTACCCAGTGCGATGCGGATCACAACAGGCCACAGAGGTTCTTTATTTGCATGCAGCTCATTCGCACGGGCGCGCTGACGAAGCATTGCGTAAATCAGAAACGCGATAGCGAAGATGCCCAGCAACAGCGTGGAGTTGTTCATCCCCGTAAAGGCAGGGCCCCACTCAGGCAGATGACCGGCGCCGAACAGTTTCAGTTCCGAAGGAGCGGGGACGGAGATAGAGTGGGAGATCCAGATGACAGCGCCGCGGAAAATCATCATGCTGCCCAGGGTAGTGATAAAGCCGGGAATCCCCATCTTTGCCACCCAGAAGCCGTTCCATGCGCCAACCAGCACACCGATTCCCATGCCCAGCAGCACCGCTGCCCACCAGGGGAAATTCCATTTCTGGAATGCGATGGCCATGACCATTCCGCAGAAACCGGCAACGGAACCAACGGACAAGTCGATCTGGCCGATGACAATGACCATCAGCATACCGATGGCCAGAATCAGCACGTACGCATTACCGGACAAAAGATTCTGGAAATTGGAGGGGGTAATCATTTTTCCGCCCGAGGCAATATTGAAGAAAACGATCAGTGCAATCAACGCGATTACCATTGTGTATTTGTGCAGGTCGTCTCCCAATACTTTTTTAATTTTATTCATAAGACGATTCCATCCTTTCCTTCCTTATGATTTTACGTCAGATGTCGTTGTCATCAACCGCATCAACTTTTCCTGGTCTGCATCCTTGCTGTCTATCACACCCGTGATGCGTCCTTCACAGATGGTATAGATACGATCCGACATACCCAGCAGTTCCGGCAGCTCCGAAGAGACCAGGATCACTGCCTTGCCCTGATCCGCCATCTCATGGATCAGGCGGTAAATCTCGTACTTGGCACCAACGTCGATGCCGCGGGTGGGTTCGTCAAGAATCAAAACCTCCGGCTGCGTAAACATCCACTTACCCAGAACCACTTTCTGCTGGTTGCCGCCAGACAACGTTGTCACACCGGCATCCACGGAACTTGTTTTGATCCGGAGTGCTTTTCTGCTCTGCTCAGCTGCCTGCAATTCCTTGTCAGAATCCAGAAGTCTGCCTCTTAAGATTGCCTTCAGGTTTGCTGATACAATCGTCATCCGGATGCAGTCCAGCAGATTGAGTCCTAAGTTCTTCCGGTCTTCGGGAACATAGGCGATGCCTGCTTCAATGGCCGCGGAAACGGAAGGCAGAGAAAGCTCCCGACCTTTCATTTTCACGGTACCGCCGTGGAAAATGCCGTAATTGTGTCCGAAAATGGAGCGCATCAGTTCTGTCCGTCCAGCGCCCATCAGGCCGGCAAACCCCACGACCTCGCCGGCACGGACATGGAAACCGGAGTTTTTACAGACCATTCTGCCCGGGACGTTGGGATCCTCCACGCACCAGTCGGATACCTCAAAGATAATCTCACCGGGGTGGGACTCATGAGGCGGATAGCGGTTCTCAATGGCGCGGCCTACCATGGAGCTGATGATCCGATCCTCATCTACATGACCTGCTTCCACCGGGTAGGTCTCGACAGTGCGTCCATCGCGGATTACAGTAACCCCATCGGAGATCGCCGCAATCTCATTGAGTTTGTGGGAGATCATGATACAGGTGATGCCTTTGCTCTTCAGGTCCCGCATCAGTTCCAGAAGATTGGCGGAATCAGCCTCATTCAGAGCAGAGGTGGGTTCATCCAGGATCAGCAGCTTGACATTCTTGGACAATGCCTTTGCGATTTCCACCAGCTGCTGCTGGCCCACACCCAGATTCTTGATCAGGGTGTTGGGGTTCAGATTCAGCCCCACACGGCATAGCAATTCCGTGGTCCGCTGACGGGCTTCCTCCCAGTCAATGAGGCCGTGCCTTACGATCTCATTGCCCATAAAAATATTCTCGGTAATGGAAAGCTCGGGGATCATGGTCAGCTCCTGATGGATGATGACGATTCCTGCGTTTTCCGATTCCTTGATATTTTTAAACTTGGCCTCCTCTCCCATATAAATGATCTGGCCTTCATAAGAGCCATAGGGATAAACGCCAGACAGGACTTTCATCAGTGTGGATTTTCCGGCGCCGTTTTCTCCGCAGATCGAATGGATCTCACCCCGGCGCACCTCCAGGCTTACGCCATCCAACGCGCGCACACCCGGAAATACCTTGACGATTTCCCTCATTTGGAGAATGATAGAATCTTCCATGTGCAACCTCCTTCAATTACTCTATTGCAGAGAGAAACACGCTCATCGCGTTTTCTCCGGATTCCTGGCAGCGTCTGGCGCTTTCAGCCGCAGTCCCTTCAGCGCGATGAAGACGCCCTCCTCATCGTTGGAAGCCGTCACATAATCCGCTGCTTCCTTTACCTGCCTTGGGGCATTTCCCATGGCGATACCCAGACCACAGTATTCCAGCATTGCAATATCCACATCATTGTCGCCGAATGCCACCGCGTCCTCTGCTGCCAAGCCATAGTGTGTCAACAGCACCTGTGCTGCTTTGTCTTTGGTGCTTTCCGGGGCGAGAATTTCCAGATAAGTGGCTTTGGAGCGAAGCGCCATCAGTTGGGGAAAATAACGTGGAATTTCATTTTGCAAAGCCCGTATGCGCATCGCGTCACCAATACACAGCAGCTTGTGGACGTGGGACGCGGCATCTGCGGCTCGCTCCAGAGAGCCCCCAAGAGGCGTACACTGGGATATATCTGCCTCCTGCTGAATCAAGGGGTGATGGGGATCTTCTGCCATCCACACATCGTACAAATAGGCGCTTACCACCAGCTCCGGAAAACGCTCTGAGACAAACTGCTTGAAGCTTAGAACCAGTTGGGGATCGATTCCGACATCCCGCAGTATGGTGCTGTTCTCATCAAAAACCAGTCCTCCGTTATAGCACGCCATAGGGCCGTGCAGGCCAACCTGTCTGGCAACCAGATTTACGCCCCCTGGCGGACGGGCGGAGCACAGGATGATGGGAACACCCCGTCCGTGCAGGTATCTCAGGTGATTCTGGGTGCAGGGCATGACCTGATGTCGCGAGTCCAGCAAGGTACCGTCAATGTCCAAAAAAACGATAGAATAGGTACGCATCCGATTGCACCGCCTCCTCTCTGTTTCTCTCTGTGGCTCAGGTTTTTCTGCCTATATGATACAAAAACAGCCCATATTCATACAGTGCTATTTGTCATAAATTACAGATTACATTTGTCATGTTTTTCTTAAGTTTTCTAATTGGCTATCGAATTCAGAAAAACCAACTCCTATTTTTTTGTGCAAAACACCGAGCAAGGGCCTGCCCAGAAAACCCAGGCAGGCCCTTGCTCTGCAAAAAACGCTATGATTTATTCAGAAAAATATTGATTTCACTCTGAGCAATGAGCATCCCGCTCTGCCCAAGCTGATTGCCGGCAGCCTCCTGTATCGCACTCTCCACCATAATCATCGCCTGGCTGTACGCGTCGAATCTGGGTGCAACCACGGCGTTGCTCATAATACGGTGAATCATATCGGGGGAGAAGCCGATTTCTTCGGGGATGTCATGGTGAATCTGGAGCAGTAGTTCGGGATCCTCCGCGACAGCGGGGAGTGGAGAAATACCATGAGAATGGGTGTAAAGCTCCCGCTGCACATTCTCGTCTATGGACAAGAGTTTACATAATTCCCAAGCAAGCTCTTCATGGCGGGTGCGGGAGCTGATTCCCAACATCATGGTGTGAAGCTCAGAAATATTGGAGCCGGAAGGGCCCGCGGGCATACTGACACAGTCCCACTGAAAAGCGGAGTATTTCTTTACCCGCCAGGGGTAGGGCTGATAGGCCCGGTATTCCGAGTAAAGGAGGGGGCGGAAGGCTACCCTGCCCACATCAAAGTCTCGGACAGTAACGCTGTAACCGCCATTCAGTTCCCCCAGCCGCTTGGTAAACTGAATGGCCTGCAGGACATTCTCCTCAGCCAGATAGCAGCTTCGCCCGTCTTCAGAAAACAATGACGCACCGTTGGAATACATGGCATCCAGCCAGGAGTAGCCATATACGCCGTACTGATGTAGGCTCACATTGGTGATCCGTTCGCAGATGTTGTAAAAATCTTCCCAGGTCCAGCTGTTATCCGGCATGTCTATGCCGTTGGCTTCCAACAGCGTCTTATTTACGAACATGATGGTGGGAACGCTCTCGTGGGGCAGGGCATACTGGCGGCCTTTGGACTGCCCTGAGCGCAGACAGGGCTCATAATAGGCAGATGTGTCAAACGCCGGGTCTCCGGCAATCCATTCATCCAATTGTGCCAATGCCCCGGAAGATACCAAAAGATCAAAATCCTCAGGCAGTACAAAGTACAAATCCGGCTCTGTCCCCTTCATAATTTGCTCTGCCAGCCACTCGCTGTAATCATTGGCGGGAATGCCGCTGACGTACTCGACTTTCACTCCGGGGTGCGATTCTTCAAATAGGGTGATAACATCGTCCAGAATCTGGTAGCAATTTCCATTGGGCGTATTCCAGTAGCTTCCCGAATACACACCAATGGTGAGTACTGTTTCCTGATTTCCAACGCACCCTGCCAGACAAAGGCACAGCATCAGGGTCAGCAGTGCCACCACATTCCGTTTTACAAACCATTTTTTCATAGCGGACGATTCACCGCCCCGGTTTGTACGGCCCAGATTGCCAGCTGTGTGCGGTCCCGCAGACCCAGCTTGAACAGGATGTTGCTGATGGAGTTGCGAACGGTCCCCTCGGATAGGGAAAGCTCCTGAGCAATCTCCTTGTTGGACATCCCGCCCCCCACGGTCTGGATGATCTGCCACTCGCTCCTGCTGATATCCTTGACGGCTTCTTTGTCCACCTGGAGCCGGGATGAACCCTGCGCCATGTGTGAAAACTGGTGGATCACCTTTGTGGCCACAGTGGGGGTAATAATCGCGCCGTCTTCATAGGCAATTCGGATGCTCTCGGACAATTTGGCGATGCTGCTCCCTTTTAGAAGGTAACCGCTTGCTCCATTTTTCAGCGCCCCAAATATGTATTCATCGTCATCAAAAGTGGTAAGCACAATGATCTTGACATCAGGCCACCGTTTTTTCAGCAACCTGGTTCCCTCCACGCCGTCCATGCCGGGCATACGAATATCCATTAAAACCACATCCGGGCGCTCCTGCTCCGCGCTTCTCAGCGCCTGGGACACACCGGATACCGCATCGGTTACCCGGATATTTTCGCTGACACTCAGAACCACCTTTAGGCTCTCGCGAAATAATTCCTGGTCGTCTACAATCAAAACCTTAATCACAGATTACTCCCCCTTTCTATTTCTGATGGGCAAGCCCACAGTAATGAAAAAGCCTGTGTACCCATCCTGCGCACCCTGCTCCAGATTCCCATAGGACAGGGTGCCGCCCAGCATATCCAGGCGTTCGCGCATGTGGCGCAGCCCAAAGCCTTCCACCAGCGTCCCACAGCCGATACCGTTGTCCCGAATGCTGACGGTAACCAAGTCCCCGGTTCGAGTGACCCGGATAGAAATGCGGTCAGCTCTGCCATGACGGACAGCGTTCGTCAGTCCCTCCTGAACAACCCGGTACAGCGCGTCCTCTTCATCCACATCCAGATTCAGCTCACCCGCCTCCTGGTAATAGGCAATTTGGGCGGATGTCGTGAGACGGAAATTCTCAACCAGCCCCTCCAGTGCCTGCGCAAGGGAGGAATGTTCCAACGCGTCAGGCCGCAGAGCCTTGATGGATCGACGCACGTCTGTAAGTCCGTCACGAGCGGATTGGGCAACCACCTGAATCCGTTTCTTGGATTCCTCCGGCGCAACATCAAACAGAGCCAGTCCCGCATCTGCCCCCATGATGATGCCGGTAAGCGTGTGTCCCAGAGTGTCGTGAATCTCCCGGGCAAGCCGGTTGCGTTCCCGCATCTGCGTCATGCGCTCCATGTTTACAGCATAGTCCCGAAGCTGGTCGTTGGCCTGGTTAAGCTGTTCATTCAGCTTGCGAATGCGGGCATTTTCTTCTTTTTGACCGGTAAACAGCAAAATCATATACAAAACAAACAGGAGAATGTTCAGGCAGACCATCAGGCTTTCCAAGCTGGTAAAGCAGCTCTGGGCTATCGGGTTGTAGTAGCTGAGGTAGGCGCTGAATGCGATACACCTCGTGAATTGTTCAACAATCTCGTATCGGCCAAAGGCAAACATCAGGCTGAGTATCAGGATAAAACACAGCCGCATTCGATTGCTGCGCAGATAGTGGACGAGATCAGCAAGTACAAGCAGGGCGACACCGCTGTAATAGAAATTCAAAGAGACGATGATTCCGGCGCACAGGGCTATTTCTGTGACGCAAATGACGACCCGTAAGGGAAAATGCTCGATGGGGCGGAAAATCTTGAAAAAGCTTACCGTACACAGCAAAGCAAATAAACTGAGCGTTTGAACCGGCATTTGCCAGGGATATCGGGGTATCTGCCGTACGGAGGTCAAAAAATCATGTGCACCCAAAGTGTCACATATCCGAAAAGTGGTGGTCACACAGATCAGCGAGTAAAAGGCGAGGATAGAAAAATTCAATGCAAACATCGCGGCTGCGATGCTCGTCAGATTTCGTTCCGTTTTCATTACTGCCACCCATCTATTCCATATTGGTTCACGTTTTCTGCTGTCAGCAGCTCCACTGGGACAATGACCTCACTGCATTCACAGCCGCCGTCTATGGCGGCATAGGCCTGATTCACCGCTTCCTCGGCAACCTTGGAGGGGAACTGAGCGCAGGTGGCCGTGAGGAAGCCGCTGCTGACCATGGCTTTCCCCTCAGGGGAGCCGTCCACGCTGTACACCAGAAATCGATCCGACAGGCCTGCTCCCTGAATCGCCGCCAGTCCGCCGAAGGCGCTGGGGTCATTGAGCGCCATTAGGACATCGGCATCCGGATATTGCCGCAGCAGCTGCTCCATCACCGGCATGGCGTTTTCGATTTGTCCATCCGATTCACCGGAACCCAGAATTTCGAAGCCCTCATGGCCGGCAATGGTGTCCTTAAAGCCCTGGATTCGGTCCGCACCGGAGCGGGCGGTGATGTGTTCCAGCAGGAGAATTTTTGCACTGTCCCGGACAGACAGCAGGTGCTGGGCGCACAACACCCCCGCCTGGTAGTTATCCGACAAAACCGAGCAGGCCGCCAGCTCCGAGTCCTGTATCGGGGCATCCACAACGATAACCGGCACACCCGCGGCGGCGGCAATCTGAACACCGCCTTTTGAGGTGTCCCACTCTACCGGCGTCATGAAAATGGCACAGACACCCGCATCCACCAATTCCTGAATCTCCTGGTTTTGCCGCTGCTGATCCATAGCGGCATCCCGGGTGAGCAGTACGTCTCCACGAAGCTCGAGAAGCGCCTGAATCTGTGTGTCCAGCACTTGGAAGTATGGATTGTTCATCGTCATATAGGTTGCGCCAAACACCCGCTGATTTCCAGTCTGGCTGGCAGATAAATCACCGGGGCTCCAGAACAACAGGTAAATTGTGATCAGCAGCGGGGTGACAACCATGGAAATAGCCGCTAAGGAGGTGAATCTTCTGCGAATATGATTCATGTCAGCTTCCTCTTTCTTATATGCTTGCGTTGTTTTTCTATTCTGTAGGGCGTTTTCCCCCTGTCAAAGGTATGGAGACCGTGGAGGGTTGTGCAAACTGGGAACGAATCTCCGTTTCTCTCCAAGCTTTCCCCAAAGGCCTTCCTGCTTTCTTGACGTCGGCGCAATGCCTATACGGTGAAAAACCTGAAAAAAACCACATCCGCCGCCGCGAGAACGCCCACGTTTGGATCCTGGCTGGAGGGGTAGATTTTGATATTACCCTTGCTCCGATGCAGTGCCTTGGCACTGATCTCCCGCTGTAATCGCTGCGCCAGCAGCTCATAACGGTAGCAGATATTTCCAGCCAGATAGATGGTATCCACGGGGATCAGGTTTATCAGGTTAATCAGACCGGCAGAAAGATAGACCGCCTCCTGATCCAGAAGCCTTTTGGCCTCTGGGTTTTTATCCACATTGTCAATCAGGTTCTCCCAACTGGAAAACTCCGAGCCTTCCAGCAGCGCTGGGATGGAGGCGTAGGTTTCCAGGCAGCCCCGGTTCCCGCACTCGCAGAGCCGTCCATCGAAGCGGATGGTGGTGTGGCCCAGTTCCCCTGTGAAGTATTTGGAATTTCTCTTTCCGCCGGACATAATGGCTGCGCCGATACCGATGTCGACGAACACCAGCATAAAATTCTGGCTTTGCCCCGTTTCCAGCTGGTGCAGCGCCAAAGCGCAGACATCGTGTTCCAGATAGGCAGGCATATCCAGCGCTTCGGACAGAAGCTGGCTGATTTCCACCCCGTGCCAGCGTTCAAACCGGGGCGGGTTCAAAATCCGGCCATTTTCGCAGTCCAGCGGGCCAGGGGAGCTGATACCGATACCCAGAACCTTGTCCCGTTCCACGGTTTCCAGTATGGCTTTCAGCTCCGCGATGATGGCCAGATTGTCCTGCTCCGGAATCTTTCGGCACTGAAGCAGATTCCCGGCCATATCACACAGGCCCACACTGCAGCCCTTTCTGGCCAAATCCACTGCCAATGCGTAATAGCAGTCGGGGCGCAGAGCAAGGGGTGTGGCGCTGCGGCCCCGGCCCACGGACTGAGGGGCAAGCTCTGTCACAATTCCCAGATTCCGCAGGTCCTCCACAATCAGGGAGGTGGCCGCCCGGGTCAGACCCGTGGCCCGGGCCAGCTCTGCCCGGCTCACGGCGTTATGCCGCAGGATGCGCAGGACCGCTTTGCGGTTATATTCTTTTGTGTAGTCTGCGTTGCGTGGTTTCTGCGCCATATCCAAAGCTCACCTTCCTTTGTTCTGCCCTTTTGTCCTCATTATACGGTTTCTCGATTCTTTTGTCAATTCGCCTGATGCCCCGCATCCCAGCGCCACAAGGCGTGAAGAAACCCGGAAATTCTGAGGAATCTCCGGGTTTTTCCTTACATAGCCTTCAAAACCGCACCCTTTTCCGGGATGCTGGGGATGCCGCCGGAGGCTTCCGTGGACAGGCTGGCAGCGGCGGCAGCAAAGCTGCCAATGTAGGCAAGATCTTCTTCTTTCAGGGCATCAATAGGTTTCTCCAGTTCCAGCAGCCGGGATAGCGCGCTGCCGCCAAAGATGTCTCCCGCGCCGGTGGTGTCGATGGGATGAACCTTGGGACAGACAGCCCGGAAGGATGCGTTTTCCGTCTTCAGCAGACAGCCCTCGGGGCCCAGGGTTACCAAAGCAAGAGACACACCGAATTCCTTCAGCAGCTTATCCGCGCCCTCCTCCGGGGTGCAGTTCCACAGGAATTCCACCTCGTTATCGCTGATTTTCACCACATCCGCCTGTCGGAGGCTCCACAACATTTGCTCCCGTGCCGCGTCCTCGCTGGGCCACAGAGGCTTGCGCAGGTTCGGGTCACAGGTGATGAGCTTTCCCTTTTCCTTGGCATAGGCAACGGCCCTTTGGGTTGCTGTGCGGACGGGTTCGTCTGTCAGGCTCAGGGTGCCGAAATGGAACACTCTGGCGTCATCAATGAGAGATTTGTCAATCTCCTCCCAGGTAAGCTGCGTGTCCGCGCCGGGTTTCCGGGCGAAGGAAAAGGAGCGGTCGCCGTTTTCATCAAAGGTCACGAAGGCTAAGGTGGTGAACACAGAATCGTCCACCACAACGCTCTTTGTCTCGATGCCCGCAGCCTTCAGGGTGCCCAGCAACAGATGGCCGAAGGCATCGTTGCCTACTTTTCCCAGAAAAGCGGTTTTCTTACCGTAGGCGTTCAGCGCTGCCAGAAAATTGCCGGGAGCGCCGCCGGGGTTTGCAGCCATGGTGGGATAGCCGCTGGTATCCGTGGATTTGGCCGCAAAATCAATAAGCAGTTCACCCAATGCCACTACGTCAATCATCGTTCGTCCTCCTTTTCAGTCCTTCGCCTCGGGATATTCCGTGCACAGCAGGCGGTAAGGCGCTTCGTCCTCTTCGATGGCAGGGAACCGGCCCATGGGAGGATTGAAGCGGTTATCGTTACTGTCGTCATTGCACTGGCTGACCTCGCCCAGCAGCACATCGCCGGTGCCCGGCTCCACCTCGAAGTCGTGGTAGAGGTACTGCTGGATATAAATGCTTTCACCGGGGGTCAGGCGGATCTGGGTTCCGGCGGGAACGGTGTAGGTTCTGCCGTCGGTATGTACTGTCACGTCGCTTTCATAGTCAATGGACTCGTCGGGATGGGAGTTATACACCCGAATCAGCACGTTTCCGCCGCCTCGGTTGATGATATCCTCAGTTTTATACCAGTGGAAATGGTTGGGGGAATACTGGCCCTCCTTCAGGTACAGTAGCTTCTCGGCGTAAACCTTGGGATACTTGTCCTTCATAGTCTGGCTGCCATTGCGGATGGTAATGAGGGAGAAGCCCATCTTGTCAAAGTCGCCCTTGCCGTAGTCGGTGATGTCCCAGCCCAGGCAGCAGTCCCGGACCTCGTCATACTCGTGACCCTTGGCTTCCCATTCCTCCGGGGTAAAGTGGCAGAAAGGCGGCAGGTAGCAGTGGTATTTTTTGCACATGGCTTCCAGCTCACGAAGAGCCTTGTTAACTTCGGAACGCTTCATTCGTATCTCTCCTTTATATAAGATGAGCAACATCTTTGCATAGGACAAAATATTGCACAGATTCCTTGCGTAAACCTTCGGTATCACTGTACCATTCTTCTATAAATTTGTCAATCGGATTAACATTAAAAGCTTTGTATTTGCTGTGTTTATCACAATTACTTGCAGTCCGTACAATTTAAAAAAACACTTTTTGCGCAATATGACTGCAACAAATCCCATTCGATTGCGATGGTGCCCCGTAGCAAAAAGCCTTCGCTCCGATAATAGCAAAAGCCTCAGCTCCGTTTTCCGGGGTTGAGGCATTGCGTATATTGATTATTCTACATTCTATATTTCCTGTGCCAACCGTATGCCCACCTGCACGCCATGCACAAATCCATTCCGTTCATGATCTCGGCAGAGCGCACAGACAGGGTTGATAATCCAGTCCATTTCTCGCAGGGGCATTCCGTTCAGCAAACGATACAACTCAGCGAAATCCGCTTTGACCTGGTCATCGTCTATGCGGTTTGCATCGCCATAAGCTTCATAGAGAAGCGACAGGATAATAGAGGTAAAGCAGTTGATTACAAAAAGGATTTTTCATATTCCCCCAAATTGGGGGCAACGAACCCTTTCCATTTATGCTATACTTCTGTCGAAAGAAGGAGGTGTTTTCATGAAAGGAATCGGCATCAGCCTGATCGTCTGGGGCTGTATCGGCATTCTCTTTGGACTGCAAATGTTCGGAGATATCGGCATTGCCTGCATCTGGGCTTCCGTTGCATCCGTTCTCGCAGGCGCTGGTTTTCTGAGTGTGAATAAGCAGATTCAGAATCTCTGGAAGCAGAAATGAGAAACCGCCAGAGCAAACACTCTGGCGGCAACCCTACAGCACAAAGGATTCCAGCATGGATACCACGGCGACCACGCAAAAGAACAAAACAATATCCGCGATCACAATTCCCAAAATCCGAAAAATCAGGTTTTTACTTCTGGTCAGGAAAAACTTTGACTGTACATTCAGATAGTTCCCCGTGAACAGGACGCAGGAGAAGAACGCGATTGTCGCGCCAATCCGATTCACGATCAGGCGCAGCGGCGTGGCATCTGTCACCTGAATGTTCAGACACAGAAACAGCAGGAAGGCGTATCCCACAAGGGACAGCGCAGATAGTAGCAAACTGCCGGAACGGAATCCCGGCGGAAGGAATTTCCGCCAACCGGATTCCTTTGGTGTATCCGTTACGCTGACCGGCTTCAATGCGGACAGCGCCGCCGATAAGCTGTCGATGTTGGAGTAACGATGCTCCGCTTCCAGTCGGGTGCATTTCGCAATGATTCCTCTGAGTTTTCCTGTGGCTTTCTGCTCGGCAGGCAGCTTCCCGGTGAGTAAAACATTCATCCGGACACCCACCGCATAGATATCTGTCTGAACATTGGAGGCTCCAAAGCCGTATTGCTCCGGCGCGGCATAGCCTTGGGTTCCCAGGAGAACCGTGTCCTTTACAGCCAAACAATCGCAGTATTTCGCGGCGTTCATGTCCAGCAGCTTGACAATTCCGTCCTCCGTCAGCTTGATATTGGAGGGCTTGATGTCCCGGTTCACAATGGGCGGCACTGCGTGGTGGAACGCCTGCAGTATTTTGCAAAGCTGAATGGCAATGTCCAACACCTGCGCTTCCGGCAGATTCCCTTCCCGGGCAAGGATTTCCTCCAGCGTATCTCCGGGAATGTAGTCCTCAATCACCACCAAAGTGTTCCCATTCTCTACCACATGATGGATTTTCGGTGTATGATGAATGGGGTTATTCTTCAAATACCGGTATATGTCCTTGTTAAACACCGTCAGGGTTTTGCGCACATAGAACTTGCCGCTTCTCTGATCCTGCACCAGCCAGATACCGTGGCTTTCGTTGATCGGCGCGGCGTCCTTATAATAAGACAGTTCCAGTTCCTGCTCCAATGTCATCCCATCACCCACTTTTGCTTGTCTTCCCATACTATATCACATTTTCCGCGAAGGGGGAAATACCTTGGAAAAGAAATCTACAGAAGAATTGGAAAACATCCTGGGCAATACCAGCCCGGACAGTATCGAAGCCTTTCTTCAGGAGCACTCCGGCAACATGATCGTGGAGGAGAAACCCTTTGCAAAGTACCTGCACCAGATCATCAGCCGCAATGGTCTGACCCAGCAGGAGGTGTTCATTCAGGCGGACTTCCCGGAACGCTTTGGGTATAAACTTCTTTCAGAAGAAAAGCGGACAAAGCAGCGAGATTACATTCTAAGAATCTGCTATGCCGCGAAAATGACGCTGGAGGAAACCCAGCGGGCACTCACTTTATACGGCATGGCCCCCCTTTACCCCCGGATTCCGAGGGATGCCGTTCTGATGATCGCATTCAATAAGCGCAGCGGCTCCATTCTGGAAGTCAACGCGATGCTCGCCAGCCATAAGCTGCCGACCTTAAAAACCAGCGGCAGTCTGGAA
>CALVKL010000096.1 GCA_944332695.1 uncultured Bacilli bacterium | reverse complement strand
CGGTCACTATCGCCGTGCGCTGCTCATACAACAGCGTTTCGCAAAACTTCTCGCTGCTCATTCCGAAGCCGGACACGTCGGGGAAAACATAAAACGCCCCCTCCGGCACAAAGCATTTGAGCCCTATATCGGACAACCCCTGAAGTATCAGCCGGCGCCTGCTGTCATACTGCTCCTTCATGTATTCGATATCGCCGTCACCGTCACGCAGCGCGTTTATTGCCGCGTACTGGCTCGTCGTAGGTGCGCACATCACGGCATACTGATGTATCTTAAGCATTTGCCGGGTCACTTCCTCGGGCGCCAGGGTATATCCCAGACGCCAGCCTGTCATGGCGTAAGACTTTGAGAACCCGTTGACCACCACGGTCCTCTCACGCATACCGTCAAGTGATGCTATCGACGTATGACGTCTGCCGAAAGTCAGCTCGGCATATATCTCGTCGGAAATGACAGCGATATTCCGCTGCCTGATTATGGGAACTATCTTTTCCAGATCCTCACGGGTCATGACAGCGCCCGTCGGATTATTAGGATACGCAAGTATAAGTACCTTTGTTCGGTCTGTCAGAGCGGACATGAGCTTTTCGGGAGTCAATTTGAACCCGTCGGATGCGGAAAGTGCCAGCGGCACCGGCACGCCCCCGGCCAGCGATGCCAGCGGAGCATAGCATACAAAGCAGGGCTCGGGTACGATCACCTCGTCGCCGTCATCGATCAGCGCACGGAGCGCTATGTCTATCGCTTCGCTTCCGCCCACCGTCACTATTATCTCGCGGGCGCCGTCATATGTCAGCCCGAACCGGCGTTTCTGGTATTCGGCGATCTCCCGTCTGAACTCGAGCAGACCGCTGTTGCTGGTATAATACGTCTGTCCGTCCTCGAGCGAACGTATACCCGCCTCCCGTATATGCCACGGCGTAACGAAATCGGGCTGACCGACGGTCAGCGAGGTCACGTCCTTCATCTCGTCAAGTATATCAAAGAATTTGCGTATGCCCGAGGGTTTGAGCGCGCAGGTGCGTTTGGAAAGTAAAGTAGCGTAATCGGTCATCACAGCACGTTCGTCCTGCCGTCCTTTGCCGCGGGACAGAACATGACGCCTTCCGATTTATATTGATGCAAAACAAAATGAGTGGCTGTGGCGGTGACCGATTCCAGCGGCGCCAGCTTATCCGCAACGAAATAAGCAACCTCGCGCAATGTCTTTCCCTCAATGAACAGCGCAAGGTCGAACCCGCCGCTCATCAGATACACGCTCTTGACTTCGTCATAATTGCATATGCGCTCGGCGACACTGTCAAATCCCCTGTCCTTCTGCGGCAGCAGCTTCAGCTCTATCAGAGCGCTGACATATTCACGGTCCGTTTTATCCCAGTCGACCATGGTACGGTAGCCCACTATGACCCCGTCCTTCTCATAGTCCTCGATCAATGCCCTGATATCGCCCTCTTCCTTGTTGAGCATGACTGCTATCTGAGCGGGAGTCAGCCGTGCATCGTTCTCAAGAAATCTGAGTATCTTCTCACCGGTTTTCATGTGTTCCTCCTATCCGACAGGCATCATATGCGGCTGTCTGTTCTCAAATACCGTAATATACTTAAAACCTGTTCTGACCAACATATCCGTGGTCTCGGCTATTCCCGCGCCTATATCCCGTGCACGGTGCGCGTCGGAGCCTATCGTGATAAGCTCGCCGCCCATGGAACGGTAGAGCCGCAACGTATCTTCATCCGGCAACGTCCTTCCTATCGGCTGACGCAATCCGGACGTATTGCATTCGAGCGCTATACCGCCGTGAATGATGATCCCGAACAGTTCGGCAAACGCCTCACGGGCGCGCGCCATATCAAGCAGCTCTGCCCTCCCGTGCTGCACATAGTAGCGGCAGGGATATGTTATATGCGCAATAGTGTCGACCTTCGGTTTTCCGCCGCCAAGCGCCCATTTCGCCATGGATATCAGGTCTTCAAGATATTCGTACCAGATCAGTTTCAGATAGTCGTCGCTCATAGCCGAAAAATCTATGTTGAAAAAATCGTGATCACGTCTCGAAGAATGAAGCGAGCCTATAACAAAGCCGAAATCCCATTTGCCGAGGAGCCTGTCCGACATCTCCGGCTGCATCGGCGCGTCTCCCAGCTCTATCCCCCAGACCGCTTTAAGTCTGCCTTCGTACTTTTTTATTGCCGTCACTGCGCCCTCATGTGCAGAAACGAGATCGGTCTCCCTGTATCGTCCAGCGGCTATATCGTCGACATCGTAATGCTCCGTAAAGGCGATGTAATCCAGTCCCTTTGAAAGCGCCGCCTCACAGCTGTCGATGTGACTGCCGCCCTCCGTTGCGTCGTGTGAAAACCGCGTATGAGTGTGTGTGTCTGCGTAAAACAAATCGTATCTCTCCCGTTTATCCGTTCGGCGCCGTCAACCGCCGTCGTTTTCATCGTCTGTTCTGCCGTCATTCGGGCCGTATGCGTCCGTATTGTGATCCCCTGCAGCTTTCGCCGTTTCTTCCGGCCCGGCGCTGTTCTCTTCTCCGGACTCAAACAACCGTTTGTGCCTTTCCCCGTCTCTCAGCTTCATAAAGGCATTCAAAGCCGACCTCGCGCCGCGTACCAGCGCAAGCTGCATGAGAGCGAGTACGGCCGCGAAGAAAAGCTGCTTGAACCCGAGAGGCGAAAACTCAAGTGCCGCCGCCACGGTCGGCCGGTAAAGTGTGATCCCCACCGCCGCCGCGCAAACCGCGACAGCCAAAGCATTTAAAAACGAAATGCTCACGGTCCCGTCTTTACCGTTTCCGGCAAAAGGATACAGCACCAGCGACAACGCCGTCGAAGCAAACGCCATGCTCCGAACCACCGACGGTGTATCGCCGAGAAACGTACAGGCCAACATGGCAGCTCCCGCACACAAGCCGTACGCGACCGGCACGGCAAAGTCCCTGATGCGCGGCAGCCGCCCGTAATCAGGGAGCTTTCGCCCCAGCAAGCCCCGTCTCACGGGTGTCAGCGCAGTAAAGATGAGCGCAATAAGGTTTATCCCGCCGCACAGCAAAAGCTGCCGCAGTCCGAAAGGCGGGGATATGCCCGCCAGTATCGACACTGACAGCGCGACGGCAAACGCCAGCTTGACCTTCATGCCGCGCGAGAACTCGCCGGTCTTCTTGTCCTCCGGCAGCC
>CALVKL010000095.1 GCA_944332695.1 uncultured Bacilli bacterium | reverse complement strand
ACTCCCTACTTCGAGGAATTGGAACAAGCAATGAAGATCCGCAAATATGTGAAGCAGCGTAATGTCTCTCAGCTTCCTGAAAGCATTCAAGACATCATCCGTAAGCGTCAGCAGCAGGCTCGTGTTCTGGAAGAACGCGCCAGAGGCTATATTGAAAAGGCTATTATGGGTGCAAAGGTTGTTGTCCACGGTGAAATTATGGACATCAAGACCGGCAGTGCAAAGGACAAACTTGACGCTGCGATGAACGGTCTGGTTGAGAGTGTTTATTCTAAGCTCAACATGGTCAACAAGTTCGTTGAAAGCGATGCAGATATTCTCTCCATCCTCAACGGAACTGACGGCGAAACCATTGCTTTTACCGGTCTCGGAGCCAATAACGAGGATGCTTTAAACGAGATCAGTCAGTGGCTTGAACTACAAAACGCAAAGATGCTCAGTACCTCTATGGGCGATGTGCAGCGTAGATACGGTGCAATTCCTTATGGTTGGCGTGAGATTGATATTGCTGCTCTTGTGGCGCGTCTTATTTCTCAGCAGAAAATCTCCATCAAATACGGCGGTGCTATCGTCGGCAAGGATGAGCGCAGACTTGTGGACTACCTCCGCAGAAAGTCTGAGATCGACAAGGCGGTTGTAACCCGTCGCATCGCTCCCTCCGAAGACCTGATGAGAAAGAGCATCAATTTTCTCCGTGATTATCTCGGAGCAATGGACATTCCCTCTGATGAAGACGGGCTGATCCGTTTCGTGCTGGACACCTTCGAGAGAAAGCAGCAGCATTTCCAAAGCCTCCTTGACAACTTCTATGCGAACTTCCGTTATCCTGAAAAGGATGTTGTCACAAAGGCTCGCGACCTCATGACCGATGTCCTGAGCCAGCGCAAGGACAATGTGGCTCTTCTCACCCGTATGGTGCAGCGTCAGGATGACCTTCTGGATTCCTCTGAGGATTTGGAAGGCGTAGAGCTGTTCTTCAAGTCTCAGAGAGCAGTCTTTGACGATGCAAGAACACAGATGGATCGTGTCAGCAAAGAACGCGACTACTTTGCCACTGACGCAGCTGCTCAGGAAGTCTTCAAGGCGATCTCTACCATCCTCAATATGCCGAAGCCCTATGACAAGATCGGTGATTTGCCTGAGCTTGTCGGCAAGGTGAAAGCAGCCTATACAAGTCTGCTGGACATGAAGAAGGACGAGGTTGCCGAGAACATCCGGCAGTGTATGCAGGATGTCCACCAGCTTGCCAGCGAAGCCCACGATGCAGGAAACCTTTTGCATCAGGCTGATGACTACTTTGTGGGCAAGCGTGAAGCTGCTAAGGCAGCGACCTCTCTCACCGAGCTGGACGCTATGATCACGCAGCTTCTCAACTACAAGGATAATGTTTGCCGCCGTATGGAGATTATGGTTGCCCCCAAGGGTGGGGACGATGACACCAACCCCGGCACTCTCCCGAAGCAGAAAAAGATTACCACTGTGCGCCGCTACGACCTCTGTTCTGCGAAGCGTTTGCAATCGAAGGAAGACATTGACAAGTATGTCGAGGGCATCCGCGAGAAGCTGTATCAGACGCTTGAGAACTGCGACGGAGTACAGATCAACTAACAAGGAGGATAACATGACGAGAGACGAGTTCTTGCGCGACTATTGGGCTTACTACCTAATGCTTGAGAAGAAGTTTGTGCATACGCTGAACTATGTTTCCCTGCATTCGGATAACGAATCGGCATTCTCAAATGAATATGCCGGTCTCATACAGATGATTGGTGCAGAAATGGATTCCTTCTTTAAGGTCTATTGCGGTTTTGCTGCCTCCGAGAACAAGACTATTGCTCATTATCATCCTGCTGTCACGGGTGATTATCCGGGCATTTTGACACAAGAAATTAGAGTTAGATCGGCTGATATGACATTCAAGCCCTTTGAGGGGTGGAATGGAGCGCAGCCTAAGCAATCACTGTTTTGGTGGCTTGCGTTTGATAACATTAAGCACAGTCGTACAGCCAACAAGAAAGATGGATGCCAGAAAAATGCGCTTAATATTTTGGCTGGATTATACTTGCTTGAAATGAAGTATCTTAGCAAGATCGCTACACAAACCGGAGACATGGACATTCCTGATGAGAAATCAGAATTGTTCAGTCTTCCCGGATGGACTTTTAACTATATGGCTGGAAATGAACTTATGCTTCAAACCATTGGAGATACAGTCATTCTCGGTGGAGGGGACGCATCAACGATCTAATCCAAGAAACGGAGATAACACTATGAACAAAGCCGCTATACAACGCTTTGCGATTTGGGCGCGTACCGAGCTGATTGCTCAGGTGTCCCAAAGAGCTTATCAATATGGAATTACAAAGGATGGTTACGGCGAAGCAAATGCCGTGACCGTAGGCGGACGCGCTCTGACCACAGATGAGCAGAGGCAGCGCAAGGAGCTGGTGGAGCAGATCCGTCGCAAGGGATATACGCAAGTCATGGAAGAGGTTGCCTACACATGGTTTAACCGTTTCATCGCTCTGCGCTTTATGGAGGTCAACAACTATCTGCCCTCCCATATTCGCGTCTTCTCTGACAGCACCGGTGCATTCAAACCGGAGATCCTGAACGATGTTCTGCATCTTGACTTGCCGGGTCTGAACGCTGACAAGGTTGCAGAGTTCATTGAAGGCAATCAGACCGAAGCTCTCTACCGCTATCTGCTGCTGACGCAGTGCAACGCTCTCAATAGCTCTCTGCCTCGTATGTTTGAGCAGATGGGCGGCTATACCGAGCTTCTGCTGCCAAACAACATCTTGAAGCAGGATAGCGTCCTCAGCCACATGGTCACGGACATTCCCGAAGAGGATTGGACGGATCAGGTGCAGATCATCGGCTGGCTCTATCAGTATTACAACTCCGAACTCAAGGATGATACTTTTGCGCTGCTCAAGAAGAATGTGAAGATCACAAAAGAGCGTATTCCTTCCGCTACTCAGCTTTTCACTCCCGACTGGATTGTCCGCTATATGGTGGAAAACAGCTTGGGCAGAATATTCATCGACAAGCGCAAGAATGAAGGTGTCTTTGCTGACGAACGCGGAGCAGATGAAATGACATGGGAAGAGTCTGAGGCTAAGAGGATCGCCAACGAGAAAACCATCGCAGAGCAGATGGGCTGGAAATATTACTTGCCGGAGGCTGAACAGACAGAAGCAGTCAGACAGCAGCTCGACGAGATTCAGAGAGAGAATGCCAATCTGGATGTGAAGGAAATCAAGGTGATTGATCCTTGTATGGGCAGCGGACATATCCTTGTCTATGCCTTCGATGTGCTGATGCAGATTTACGAGGCAAACGGCTATAGCCAGCGTGACGCTGCTCAGAGCATTCTTGAGAACAACCTTTATGGTCTGGACATTGATGATCGTGCAGCGCAACTTGCCTACTTTGCTGTCATGATGAAGGCTCGTCAGTATGACCGCCGTATCTTCTCTCGCGGCATCCAGCCTCATGTTTATGCGATTGTTGAAAGCAACGGTCTGGATCTCATCACCATTGATTACTTCACCAACAATGATCCAAAACTCGAAAAGGACTTCGGAACTCTGGTGGACGAGTTGCGAGATGCGAAGGAGTATGGCTCAATCCTTAATATCTCTCATGTGGACTTTGTTGCGCTCTATGCGAGAATTGACGAAGTTTGTGATGACATCAGCATTTTCCGTGAGGTTGTTCTGAGTGGCTATCTACCTTTGATTCAAGTGGCAGAAGTCATGGCACAGAAGTACGATGTTGTTGTAACAAATCCTCCGTATATGGGTGCAAATAATATGGAGGCGAAATTAGCTGATTTCATTAAGGATGAATATCCGATGACTAAATCGGATTTAAGCACCGTTTTCATGGAAAAATCATTAAAAATGAGTAAGGAAAACGGATATATGGCTATGATAAACATTCCCGTTTGGATGTTTTTAAGTAGCTATGAAGACTTGCGTAGGCAGTTAATCTCGCAAAAGCAGTTTGTCAATTTGCTACACTTAGGTAGAGGCGTGTTTGGTGCAGACTTTGGAACAACCTCGTTTGTCTTTAAGAATGTGTATGTTCATGGCTATACAGGTCACTATCGCAAATTGTATGAACGCCAAGGCTCTGTTGATGACAACGAAAAAAAGACCAAACTATTTTTAGATGGGTATGGGTATTATCCCAAGCAGCAAGACAAGTTCCTAAATGTACCAGGTTATTGTGTTGCTTATAGCGCAAGCGAAAGTTTGTTGTCTGCATTTTTGAACGGCAGACGATTTGATAGTTTTTCTGAGCCAAAGCAAGGGCTTGCAACAGCAGACAACAACCGATTCCTCCGTCTTTGGTTTGAGGTTGAACAACCTCGCGTTTGTCTTGATTGTGATAGCCATGAAACCGCCGCAATTAACGGCAAGAAATGGTTTCCTTACAATAAAGGCGGCGGCTTCAAAAAGTGGTATGGTAATAATGAGTATCTGATCAACTGGGAGAATGACGGATTTGAATTGACCAATTTCAAAAAGAGTGTAATTAGAAGCCCTCAATTTTATTTCAGAAAGTGTCTGTCATGGTGTAAGGTCACGATTTCTGGTTTTTCAATGAGATATATTCCTCAAGGTTTCTTGTTTGATGTAGCAGGATGTTCCTTGTTTATTGATGATAGCGAAATGAATTATGCTCTCGGTTTTGCAAACTCTAAGGTTAATTCAACAATCCTTGCCATCATAAGTCCGACTGTTAATTATGAGGTTGGTCATATAGCTTCATTGCCGTTGTTAGACTCGGAGAACAAATCCATAGTATCTGAAATTGTTCAAGACAATATCTCGCTGTCTAAAACTGAATGGGATGACTATGAGGTTTCATGGGATTTTTCGCGCCATCCTCTCGTTCCATTGGCAAGAGAAAGCCAAGAGCAGAAGTCTGCTCTGTTCTGTTTATCTCGAATGGAAAAGTTCGGACGCATTTCTTGGCATTACGAAAAGTGGGAGCAGGAGTGTGAAGAACGCTTTACACGGATCAAAGCGAACGAGGAAGAGATTAACCGCATCTTCATAGCCATCTACGGTTTGCAGGATGAGTTGACACCCGAAGTTGAAGACAAGGATGTCACTGTTCGCAAGGCTGATCTCGGACGCGATATTCGCTCTCTGATCTCCTATGCTGTTGGTTGTATGTTTGGACGCTATTCTCTGGACAAGCCGGGTCTTGCTTATGCCGGAGGTGAATGGGATGCTTCTAAGTACAGCACCATCATTCCCGACAAGGACAACATCATCCCGATCTGCGACGATGACTACTTCGATGATGACATCACCGGACGCTTTGTGAAGTGGGTAGAAGCCGTCTACGGAAAGGACACGCTGGAAGAAAACCTCAAGTTCATCGCAGACGCTCTCGGCGGCAAGGGTACGCCCCGTGAAGTGATCCGCAACTACTTCCTTAACGACTTCTATGCCGACCACCTGAAAACCTATCAGAAGCGTCCGATCTATTGGCTCTTCGACAGCGGGAAAAAGAACGGCTTCAAGGCTCTTATCTATATGCACCGGTATCAGAGCGACCTCCTTGCCCGGATGCGCACCGACTATGTGCATGAACAGCAGGAGCGTTACCGCACCCAGCTCTCTCACCTTGCAGACGCTATCGACCATGCCTCTGCATCCGAGCGCGTGAAGCTGACCAAGCAGCAGAAGAAGATTCAGGAGCAGGCTCTTGAAATCCAGAAATACGAAGAAAAAATCCATCACCTTGCCGACCGGAACATTTCCATCGACCTTGATGATGGCGTGAAGCACAACTATGAGCTGTTCGCAGATGTGCTGGCAAAGATAAAGTAAGGAGGGGTGCAAATGAAGGACGATCTCATTCGTCTTATAGACCAAATTGATACCATAGAGTCAAAGTTCCACCGTTCTCCTTCTTCGCCGGGTCTTTGTGTTCCATCAGTGGACGAGATTTACGACATCCCTGAGTTCACATTGTGGATTCAAAGAGTGCAGATGGAACTCCAAGACATTGTTGATCGCACCGGAGACCAATTTGTAGGCGGTGCTTTGGAAGTATCTCAAGCGAACTATGACGGATGGAATGACCGGAAATACTTCGAGGCATTGAAGGGTAAGCTGCTTGCCATGAGGGACAACCTTGACAAATACTATGCCGATGACGGGAGACACGCTATGCAAGAAAGAAAATCTCCAAAAATCTTTATCAGTCATTCGAGCCGCGACAAGGAATATGTTTCTAAACTCGTGGAATTGCTTGATGGAATGGGGCTTGATCAGACTCGGATTTTTTGCAGCTCACTTCCCGGATATGACATCCCGATTGACACCAACATTTTTGATCACCTGAGAAATCAGTTTCTCTCGTATGATCTCCATGTGTTTTTCATACACTCCAAGAATTATTACCAGAGCGCAGTCAGTCTCAACGAGATGGGTGCGGCGTGGGCGTTGAAGACTGAATATTCATCATTACTCCTTCCGGGTTTTGGTTTCGGAGAGATGGCTGGTGTAGTAAACAGTCAGGCGATTGCAATTAAGCTTGATAATGATGAGGTTGAGGTTAAAGACAAGCTCAATCAGTTGTATGCAAAATTGATTGAAGAGTTCGGCTTGACTCGAAAAACAGATATTATTTGGGAGCAAAAGCGAGATCGCTTTATCCGAGAGGTTAAAGAAATAGTTGTTCCCATCGATGAAACTCCCGAAGCACACGGTGATGATGTTGAAATGCTGGAAAGCGGCTTACTAATTCGCAAGTCAGAAGCAGACGCAGGGAAGACAATTTATTACTGCCCAGCGTGTTACCAGAAGGAAGGTAAACTGTTTCCGATTGTGAAAGGGAGCATGGCGAGAGACCACTTCTGTTCCAACTGTAGAGGACACTACACTTTACGATAAAGGGGGACTTCTCATTGTTTGAAAACAATTTTCAAAATGAAGCAACGCCGTTAATAATTGTCTGCGACGAAAAAGATATGGTTTATGCCAACTATCTGATCCAGCTCATCGGGCAAAAGGATGATGCAGGAGACAGCGTTGTCGGCATTGCAGATGAATCAGTCTCAGCCGCAATCTACACCACCAAGACCTATAAGGATAACTTGCCGCAGATCCCGTCCACACAACATATTATCTTTGTTGGACGCTCTCCGTTAGTCAAGGAACAGGGTAAGACTATCTCCGACCAGTTCAATAAACTGGGTATGCACTACGGCTGGCTTGGAAAACGCGCAGTGCTGTATGTAGATGATATTGCCGGTGAGTGGCTGAAACTCAAGGATGACAAGGCACATTATACGGAGTTCTGGCAGTACAGCAAGGAGCGCGGCATGGTACATACCGATGCTCTTGCGGAGTTCGCAAAGAAGCTCTCTGGTAGCATCGTAGACAAGATCATGCCGGTTGTTGTGGGCGCACCCAAGATGCTGATAGAGCGTAATAAAACCATTGAAGAAGTGAAGGCGCAGCAGTATAGAACGCTCATCAAGGTGTTCTATGAGGATGGTTTGCGGCTCTTTATGGAGGGATAAGCTATGTCCGCCTTTGAGGAAGGCTTCGCCTTTTTTGCAAAACAAGCCGGTGTTCAAATTGCAGGATTTGAAGGCAGCATATATGTCGGGCAAGTGGATAATGAAATTGAAAAGCTCATCCACGACCTGAACGCTTTTGAAGGCTTCAAAACTAAGCCAGATATGCTCAAGGGCGATATTGCGGAGTTTTGGCATTCAGACACATTCAATGTAAATGCAGTTGCTCGTGGTACTGCAAGCCGCGCTTTTGTGGATCGCAGTCACGACTTTGCATCTGCGGATATAAGCAGCAATTTTGGGAAGATTTTTGGGCTGAAATATTACAAAGATGGAGTAGAAAGCGCAAAGCAACAAGCCAAAAGCGTATTTGAGCGTTTTCATGAATACCGGACGTCCGGTGGCAAAGATTCGCTCGAAATGTTTCTTGAGAAGCGAGGCTTCACCGATGATGCAGTGCTTCACGATCCTATCTACTATGGGCAGATAAGAGTTATCCCCAAAGATCAACTTGAAACAGCCTGTGAGTGGTTGAGACGAAAAATCGCCACTGAATCCGTCATTCGCCAAGAACAAGTAGAGAGATATAGAGAGACCCTTACAAGGCTCTCAGACCGCCTCTCTGACGATTTGGAAACGGAATCCGTCCCTTTGTCTGAGGCTGATGCAAAAGCACTTGCGGCTCTGGCAAAAGAAGGCGATGTGACGGCAGAAGAGCTTAAACGGTTGGGGATCTCTGCTGATGAAGTCATACGATTTGAATATCTCGCAAAGGAGGCATTCAAGTCAGGTCTGACCGCAGCAACAATATCCGTTGTGCTGAATGTAGCACCAGAAATCTACAAGGCAATCGACTACCTCATCAAGAACGGTGAGCTTGACAAAAAGCAATTCCAGCGCATAGGCTTCGCTGCTCTCAAGGGAGGCAGTGAGGGATTTGTTCGCGGTACGGTGTCCGCTGCTATCGCCATAGCTTGTAAATCCGGTATGCTGGGCGCAGCCATGAAGAGCATTTCCCCGTCTATCATAGGTATGGCTACCGTTCTTGCAATGGACACAATGAAAAATGCCTTCAAGGTTGCTTGCGGACAGATGACAAGGACTGAGCTTGCTCAGGAACTTATCCGAGAACTCATTGTTTCCTCTTCCGCGCTGGTTGTTGGTGCGGTGGTGCAAGCCTTTATTGAAATACCCGTTGTGGGCTTTATGATCGGCAGTTTCATCGGGTCTTCAATCGGCTCTTTTGCCTATAACTGTGGTTATAGTGCTGTAATGAGTTTCTGTGTAGAGACCGGATTTACCATGTTCGGACTTGTAAAACAGGACTATACACTACCAGAAGATATTCTGGAAAACATAGGGCTGGATGTCTTTAAGTATGAGAAGTTTAATCCCGCCCCGTTTAGGAGTAATGGCTTCATACCTACTGCCTTTCAGCAGAAACAGTTTGAACAAAATACTCTTGGAATCACAGTGCTGCGTCGAGGTGTGATTGGTGTAGCACAAATTGGCTATGTTTAATCACAAGCGACACGCCCTGAGTCTCACAAACGAGGGGCATATAATCCTCTTTTGAGAGACTATTCCAAAGAAAGGAAAGCAAGCCATGTCCATAGAATCTATTCAATTCACATTGAATGAGCGATTTTCTGCCCCATTACCAGAGTTTTATAAGCGACGCATTGTATTCTGGCAGGATGAGGATCGCGAGTTCGAGACAATGCTTGATGAAATAAAGATACCGGGGGTAAAGATTGTAAAGCTAACCGGTACGAATAACTTTGCCGTGAAGAAAATGCTTCTCCACGACGATACCACAAGCGATTATCTGATTTACAATCCATTCTCTTATCCTACACAGCAGGAAAATTGGCTGAGAGATATTGAGCTTTTTAGCGAAGAGTATCGCGCCGACTTCATATCCATGCAGATGAGCGAACTCAGCATCTCTTCGACTCCGGCAATGCGCAAAACCGTGAAGCTCTACTCCAAGTTCCTTGAAAACAAGGATCGCGTTGCCAAACTGCGGAAGATCGGGCGTGAATATCAAACCCCATTGCAGCTTCACATTGACATTATGGCAGTTCTCGCCGGTTTGAATGGCGGCTCTGCTCAAGATGTCTTTATCGCTGTGCTGTCTGCGGGGCTGGATGAGGAAAATAACGCTGTACTGAACAACATCAAGAAGTTTGGAAACATTGATGCTTTCTGGCAGCTTGTTCGCAAGTACACCGGATATATCTATGAACCTGAAAAGCCTCTCGGCTTCTTTGCTTCACATATTCTACTGACAGCACTGGCTCAAACAATGAACAGCAGCGTTTTGAAAGGATTAGAGCGATTTGTTTCCGAGTCAAACAAGGCGTACTGTTACAGCATAGTTCACGAGTGGCGTAATAGCGAAAATAACGACGCGCTCTTTGAGCTTTGTCGCACTATCGAGGCTGAATTGAGTCTTCCTGCCCGTTTTGAAAAGCAAGAGATCGAAACGCTTTTAACCGCAGATATATTTCCGTCCATCCACGAGAGCATCTTGAAACGATTTTTCTCCGAAGTGGCTGATCATGTGGTCAAGACCGATCTCATGCTCAGAACAGCCGAAAACCGACGCACATCCGGCTGGCACGAGCATTTCCGTTACTACTATGACTGCCTTTTCTACATCGCAAAGATGCAAGAGTTCTATCAGGAGAATGCTGCTGGTTTCCATATTGTTGAGCCGAAAGCTATTTGGAAGCTCTATACAGAGAAGGCTTATGAGATGGATAGCTTCTATCGTCACTTCTATTTTGCCTTCGGAAACTCTCTCAAGAACAGCAACGCTCTTCTTGAGGACAAATTGAAACACGCTGCGGATTATGTTGAAGCTCTTTATCAGAATTGGTATCTCGAAGAGCTGACTGGATGCTGGACAAACGCGATTGCAGAAGGATTGTCTGATATTGGATATGTTTCTGAGATTGCAAAGCAACATGACTTCTATCCGCGTTATGTTCGTCCCCTTGCTGGAAAATCCTCCCGTGCTTATGTCATCATTTCTGATGCGCTACGCTATGAGGTAGCTGCCGAGCTGTGCGACACGATTATCAGAACCACAAAGGGCACAGCGAAGCTGGATGCTGTTCAAGCAATCTTCCCATCAATTACAAAGTTCGGAATGGCAAATCTTCTTCCTGGACGAAATCTCTCCATAAATGACTCGATTGAAGTCCTTGTAGATGGACTGCCCACTCGTTCCACAGTAGAGCGTGAAAAGGTTCTCTGCGCCAGCAATCCGAACAGTGTTGCCGTCCAATACAGTGATGTCCTGAATATGAAACGAGCAGAACGCCGTGCGCTTGTCAGTGATAAGGAAGTGGTCTACATCTACCACAACACGATTGATGCTATTGGTGACAAAGCTCCTACTGAGAAGAAAGTATTTGAAGCTTGTGAAGAAGCAATAGAGGAAATCTCCAATATCATCCGTATCATCATCAACGATATGCAAGGTACAGATATTTTCATTACGGCTGATCACGGTTTCCTTTATACATACAGTCCTCTTTCCGAGAGCGACAAGGTTGGCAAGTCCACATTCTCCGGTGAAGTGTATGAAGTTGGAAGACGCTATGCGCTGACAGAGCTAAATGCAACAGCGAATTACCTTATGCCGGTGCAGCTTGAAGGTGAAATCAACGGCAAAGCCATCAAGGGATATACTCCGCTGGATTCAACACGCATCAAAATATCCGGTGGGGGCGAAAACTATGTTCACGGTGGTGTGAGTTTGCAGGAGATGGTTGTTCCGGTTATTTCGTTCAAGAATCTGCGCACAACAAGTAAGAAATATGTCGAAGTCTCAAACGCAGAATTGAAACTCTTGAGCGAGAGCCGGAAAGTCTCTAATCTACTGTTCTCTCTGGATTTCTTCCAGCGTCAGCCTATTGGAGAGAAAATCCAACCGTGCGCATATAGCATCTACATGACAGATGATGAAGGTGTGATGATCAGCGACAGACAGACCATTATCGCAGACAAGACAAGCGGCAATGCGTCAGAGCGTGTGTTCCGTGTTCGCTTTAATCTGAAAGCCGGAGCTTATGATAAAAACAAGATTTACCGTCTGGTCATTGCAAATGATACCGATGTTCCGGAGGAAGTAGAGTTCCATATAGACATCGCATTTGCTGATGACTTCGGATTTGATCTGTAAGGAGGGGCTTGATGATGAGTGAAAATATAGAAATAAACGGCACTGAGGATGCAAATGCGCTGCTGAATAGCAAACTGCGTCAAATATTCGACGGCAAAATTGTCCGTAAGGATCTGACCAAGAAAATTAAGGAAGGCGCAAATGTGCCGGTCTATGTTCTTGAGTTCCTCCTTGGACAATATTGCAGTTCCGATGACCCTGATGTCATCGAAGTGGGCGTGAATAATGTCAAACGCATCTTAGCTGAAAACTATGTTCGTCCCGATGAGGCTCAGAAAATCCTATCTGTACTTCGTCAACGCGGCAGCTATACGGTCATCGACAAAATAACCGTTAATCTGAACATTAAGAAAGACAGCTATGAGGCAGAGTTCTCAAACCTCGGAATAAAGAACATCCCTATTTCTGAAACATACCCTACCAAGTTTGATCGTCTGCTGTGCGGCGGTATTTGGTGCATTGTGCAGCTCGAATATGAGTATATCGAAGAAGAGAAAAATGCCTCTCCTATACGCATTTATAAGTTGACACCGATCCAGATGCCTCATGTTGACATCGAAGAGCTGAAACAAGGACGGAAAGCCTTTACTCAAGCAGAATGGATGAACCTTCTTCTGCGGTCTATCGGCATGGAACCGGAAAAGTTCAATGAGCGTGAAAAGTGGCTGCTTCTTGCCCGTATGCTTCCCCTCGTGGAGAACAACTTCAACCTCTGTGAACTCGGTCCTCGAAGCACCGGTAAATCGCATATTTACAAGGAAATCTCTCCAAACAGCATTCTTGTGTCCGGTGGTCAGACCACGGTAGCAAACCTTTTCTACAACATGGGGCGCAAAACTGTTGGTCTTGTCGGTCTTTGGGACTGTGTTGCCTTTGATGAAGTCGCCGGTATCAACTTCAAGGACAAAGACGGCATACAGATTATGAAGGACTACATGGCGTCCGGCTCCTTTGCTCGTGGAAAGGAAGAAAAAGCTGCATCTGCCTCTATGGTCTTTGTGGGCAATATCAATCAGAGTGTTGATGTACTTCTTAAAACATCCAGCCTGTTTGATCCGTTTCCCCCTGAAATGGGTACTGACACTGCATTTCTCGACCGCATACACTGTTATATTCCCGGTTGGGAAATCCCAAAGTTCAGACCGGAACATTTTACAAACGATTTCGGATTCATCACCGATTATCTGGCAGAGTTTATTCGTGAGCTTCGCAAGGAGCAATTTGGTGATGCGCTGGACAAGTATTTCCGTCTCGGCAGCAATCTTAATCAGAGAGATACCATTGCTGTCAGAAAGATGGTTGGTGGCTTTATAAAACTGCTCTATCCCGACGGAGAATACACCAAGGAGCAACTTGAAGAGATCCTCAAGCTCTCGCTTGAAATGCGTCGAAGAGTAAAGGAACAGCTCAAAAAACTGGGCGGTATGGAGTTCTATGATGTCAACTTTTCCTACATTGACATTGAAACCTTTGATGAGCGTTTTGTGTCTGTACCAGAGCAAGGCGGCGGTAAACTTATCCCGGAGGGCATGAGTAATCCCGGTCAGGTTTATACCATTTCTCAGGGGAAAACTGGTATGATTGGTGCCTTTCGACTTGAATCTCAGATGCTTCCCGGTAACGGGAAGTTTGAGCGAACTGGTCTCGGCTCTGATACGAAGTGCAAAGAGGCAACAAATACGGCATACAATTATCTGAAAGCTAACGCCAATCGCATTAGTGGTACAATCAGCACAACGACAAAGGATTACATCATCAACTATCAGGACTTGCAAGGCATTGGGATGACCAGCAAGCTTGCTCTCCCAACTTTGATTGCTCTTGTGTCCATTGCCCTCAGCAAACCGGTTATGAGTAGTCTTGCCGTTCTGGGAGAAATCAGTATTGCTGGTACTATGATCAAGGTGGATGAGCTGGCAAATGTTCTTCAAGTATGCCTTGACAGCGGCGCGAAAAAAGTCCTGCTGCCTATTACATCGGCGGCAGACCTTGCTCTCGTTCCAGCGGAGTTAATTGGGTGCTTCAATCTGATTTTCTATCAGAGCGCGGAGGATGCTGTCTATAAGGCACTTGGCGTCGAATAAATCATAGAAAAATAAGAGGTGAGTATATTGGCAAGAAGAATAAGCACATCACAGCTAAAATCGAAGCTTAGGCAAATTGAAAGCAAACAGCGGCAAGCTATTAACAACTATAATCGTGCCGTTAGAAGCTATAATGCTGAAGTTAAGAAGCGTATCGATGCTTATAATAGAGCGGTTCGATCATATAATTCTGCCGTCAAACATAACAAACAAATTATAGACCGCGAGATCCGAAAACTGAATTCACATTCTAGTACGCATGTAACTTATCGTGTTTCCTTAAATGCCATGCAACAGCATTATAATGTGATTAACAGCATTTATGGAGAGGGTGTTGAGGTTACTTCTGAACAGAATCACATTTTGGATTTGATTGAACAGGAACACGCCAATGGCTTAATTATGGCAAGCATCATTGAAAGTGATGAAATGCCAGAAGAAAACACGCAAGATATTGAACTGGGAAGTAAGCTCCTAAATATATCAACCGATTTGCATAATCGGTGGAGAGGCGCTGTTTTTGCATTAAATCCTCAGAATCCGGATGCGGCACGGCATTTTTGTACAAGCGCAAGGGAACTATTTACAGAGTTTATTGAATGCAAAGCACCAGATAACGAAGTGTTTGCATATAATCCGAGCTGCGAACGCACAGACCGTGGAAATGCTACTCGTCGAGAAAAAATCAAATATATGATGCGTGCGCTTGATATGGATGATAGTGTTGCTGAATTTGCCGATGCAAATATTCAAAATATCTTAGAGCTGTTCCATGTATTAAGCGATGGCACACACGGCACTGCAGGTCGTTATGAATACGAGAAACTTGTTCAAGTGAAAAAACGGGTTGAACAGGGTATCAACTTCCTGTGCGAAATTGCTGCGTGATCTGATTAAATACCAGATAGACAAGTGGTGAAAAAAGAACACATTTCAACCAATTTCGGTATAACCAGGTATAACAAAGAGTAAAAAAGACTCAAATGTGGGAGGAGGGTGTAACATGCACTGGGACCAATACTACGAAAAGTTTTACGACTGGGCTACGAGTACACAGATCAGCCGGATGTCATCCCTGACTTCTTATGGTTCATCCTCAGAGGTTGCCGAGGTTGCTCAGGAATACATGGACGAAAAGGCTGCATCCCGTCTCATCAAAAAAGCAGTGGCGTATGGAGTTCAGTTTACACCGGAAGAGATTTATGACCTATCCGGATGCTGCAACACAGAAGCTATGAATGTACTTCTTGATTCCTCGAAATGCAGATTCACAAAGGAGCAATTAGAAGACCTTTACGGTGCAGTCGATGATGAAGTCCTTGAAAGAGTAGCTGCGAGGAACAAGATAAGCCTCTTTGAAGATGACGAGGACGAAGAAATTGATGATGAGACTGTCGAGGAAGAGTTCTTCGATGAGCCGGTTGCTTCTGCCCCTAAAATCGGCTTCTTTACAAAGCTTTTCGCAGGAATCGGAATTGCTGATGCACTCTCATCCTCTCACGCTTCTCATCCGGGACATTGTACCGGCGATTGTGCGAACTGTCCTCCCCATTATGGCTATCGCTATGGGCGATGGTATTATGGTCATGGTCATGTGCATGGCTGTGAGTTCGGCGGGAACAAAGGCGACGGAAGCCTGTAACGGAGTCATACATGTTGGGCTATAAGAAAAAGCCTCAAACGCAACCAAAAGGCGCGTTTGAGACTTTTTTTCAGTCAACAGACATCGTTTTCGGATTGATAATTGTGACCGGCTTGCCTTGCCGCTGGGCATACTGGACTGTCTTGCCCGTCCCGCTTGGTCTGCCGTCCCATACAGCTATGATGAAGTCTGCCTGATCCACCATGTAGCGGTTTCTCTTGTGCATACAGTCAGGGGTGTAGTGATGCTGGATCAATGTCTCCTTGTCGCACTTGGAGACAATATCGAAATAGCGGTCTCTCTGTTCCTCAGTCCACTTCTCAGCCTGACTTTCACAAGGAATTGCGCTTTCAAGAGTAATGCCTTCATAGTTTGATTTAAGACCAAGTACAATTTCCGCTGCGTACATATCAACGCCGAGTGCCATGCCGCTGATGAAATGGGTAACGCCTTCCTG
>CALVKL010000094.1 GCA_944332695.1 uncultured Bacilli bacterium | reverse complement strand
CTCTGCCGATCCGCTCCCTGCGTAAAGATGGCCTGTTGTCAATTTGACGATTAGGTCCAATGTTTTAAACTAACACGAAAAATTAACCCAAGTGGGTTGACAAAATTAACTATATAGGTTATAATGGCATTAACCTTAAAAGTTAAGAAAGGAGGATCCGCTATGCTAACCAGTATAGGAAGATTTTTGAGGAAGCTACGTATAGAAAACGGAGAAATTTTGAAGGATATGGCAGAAGCCCTGGGAGTATCCTCGGCTTTCTTGTCTGCAGTTGAAAACGGTAAGAAAAAAATGCCTGAAAGCTGGATTGAAAAATTAACTGCTACCTATTCTTTTTCAGATGACCAAACAGAGGAACTTCGTGCCGCTGTTATCGATACGAACAATGCCGTTGAACTCGATCTGCAAAATACTACACCCAGCAACAGGGCACTTGCCATTTCGTTTGCCAGAGAGTTTGATTCTCTGGATGAGGAAACAAGCAAAAAAATCTTTGAAATTCTTCAGCGGCGTAAGGAGGGCTAATGTTTGAGCAATTATATGGTTGAGCCGAAGTCTCGCACCGATCTCAGAAGGCTTGCCCGCATAATGAGAGAATATCTACAACTTGATCATGTTTTATATTTTCCGATTGTTGAACTACTTGATGTTATGACAGAACTATTTGATGATTTTAATTATGAGATCGTTGAAGACTGTGTCTTATCGAAAAAAGTCCACGCAGATACGGATATCCGAACAGGACATATTCGCATCAAGGAGAGTGTTTATGAGGGCGCATGCAGAGGCGAAGGCAGAGACAGAATGACCATTGCGCATGAAATAGGGCACTATTTTACACTATGTTTTTGCGGTTTCAAACTGACTCGCAACTTCGGCAATGCCAGGGTCATTACCTTCCGCGACCCTGAATGGCAAGCAAAATGCTTTGCCGGAGAGTTAATGGTTCCGGCTCATCTTGTAAAAGGTATGGATCAGAATGAAATTGCAGAACAATGTGGCGTTTCCTATGATGCTGCCTGTGTGCAGTATAAACATTTGTCAAAGGAGTGATGCGTATTGGCTGTCTTGAAAAACAAAAACCACACGGATAAACTGTTGGCGCAGTAAACCCATGTGGCTTTCGCAGAAATATATTACATACTTCTTTGTTGGCAAGAAAATAGTAACATATTTCTGCCTCTTTGTCAATTCGTCCGGGCAAAAAATTGGCCCGCCCGGATCGGACCCGCTTCGGGCAAAGCGGAGGAGGGACAGAATATGTCCAAAGAAAACGGCACTCGAAGTGGGTGCAAAGATGTTTTTCGTGCTTTTTTAGTAAAAAACGCACGCTATGCGGGGGATTTGGAGATCCCTTGCGTTGAGGCGGAGTGCCAGTTACCTATGTGGCTTACCCCCTTTTCAAAAGCAATAGGGGACAAAGACTACGATGCATGGGTGCACTTCTATGAGGACGATGTGCGTTTTGAAAGGCTGTGGAATCAGCCAAACAAGTACCTGTCTATCCTCAAAAAATATGCAGGGGTTATTTCACCTGATTTTAGCGTGTACCGCGATATGCCGCTTGTAATGCAGCATTGGAATATTTATCGCAGTCGAGCGATTGGGCATTGGCTGCAGGAACAGGGAATTCCCGTGATCGTAAATGTGCGATGGGGAGATGCGCGAACTTATGAACTGTGTTGCACTGGCGTGCCTGTCAATTCGACCATTGCGATCGGCTCTCATGGCTGTGTTAGGCTTTTACAAGAACGCAAATATTTCGTGCAAGGCCTTGAGCACGTGGTGGACAGGCTGAGGCCAAAAACGATCATTGTTTATGGTACTGCTCCCGATGCCATCTTTTCGAAATATAAGGAGGCTGGGATCACCATTCTGCAGTTTGACAGTGATTATAAAATCGCCCATAAAAATCGCCCATAAAAAGGCGGTGATTGTCTAATGGGGGCTGGATATCACGGAGGCTTCGGTGCTACCAAAGGAGGACGAACTGTTTATCAGGGAAACTCAAAAGCGGGTGCAATAAGTGCGGTATCATCGTTGCCTGATAAAATCCAAAGCAGTGTAAAGTCTTTTTTTAAGGGTGGATCAAACCATTATAACAATTTCTCTGTTGAACATTTGAGCAACGGGAACTATCGGATAAGAATGGAAAATCCAGGAAAAGTCCCAGGATCAAAGGCGGTGTATTTCAAGATCGTAGATCCCGATGGACGCACCATCCGGGTATATAAAGAAACTTATGACCCGAATGGTAATTTGGTGCATGTAAAGGAGAAGTAATCATGAATAACTACCTTGATTTGTTTCGCAAAATGCAAATCAATAAAGCCGGCTTGCAGAAGGCGCTTGGAGATGACCTGCACAATGTTGTATGTGAAAAGCCGTGCGTCATCAAAAGGCGGGATGTGATCGACGTGATCTGTGCTTTCATTGAAAAACGCATTTGTATCGATACCCTTGTCGAGTGGGTCAATGTGACCTGGTTTACAGATTTGTTCACATTCGCGGAGAAAGATACCGACAGCATTATCAGCGTCTTTGAAGTTTTGGAAACGATGGACGAAGAAGATGTCTGTGTAACGGAAGAAAAATTGAAAAAAATGATCGCTACGTTGGAAGTCAACGGCGAATATGAGCAATAAAACGATCCCTCTCCCCGTTCTCCAGTTTTCTCTCCAGCGCTTAGGGGAGAAATAACAAAGTGAGGGGAGAAGCGGGACGAGATGCCTTAAAAGCACGGGGCATATAGGGAGCTTTGGGGAACTATAGACAGATTCATCCCTATACCACAAGCGGTCCCCACCATGAAGCCCACCGAGGGAAAAAACCAGTAATACCAACGGTTTTTCGGCCATTCAAGTTTCGGTTGACAA
>CALVKL010000093.1 GCA_944332695.1 uncultured Bacilli bacterium | reverse complement strand
TTGTGGGATGAATTTGTATATAGTCGATATGCTGTAGCTTGATACCATATTTCAGTGCCAGAGCAATGGCATCGCCGGTAAGATGCTTATAGTTCGTAGAATGCTCAAACACGCCGCCGATTCCGCCTGTTGCAAGAACGGTATAGTCAGCCTGAATGGCAGAATATACGCCGTCTGCATCGTGACCGATAATACCAAAGCATTCGTTGTTTTCGCAGATGAGATCCACCATCGTATAATTTTCAATGATGGTGATATTCTCTCTGTTTCTTGCCGTATCAAGAAGATGCGAGGTAATTTCCTTACCGGTTTCATCCTCATGGAAAAGAATTCGGGGATTGCTGTGCGCACCTTCTCTTGTGTATGTAAATTTTTCTCCGTCCTTTTCAAAACGGACACCAAAGGAAACCAGGTCTGAAATAACCTCTCTGGATGAATGGATCATGATGTGAACCGAGTCGGGATTATTCTCGTAGTGACCGGCCTTCATGGTATCCTCGTAAAAGGCATCATAATCCTTTTCGTCACGCAGAACACAAATACCACCTTGTGCTAAGTAAGAATCACTTCTGCGTGCTTTATTTTTCGTTACAATAGTAATCTTTTTCTCTTTAGGAAGATTCAAAGCGCAGTAAAGACCTGCAACACCGCTTCCTACAATTAAAATATCTGTTTTCATATTACTTCGCAAGCTCCAACATTCTGTCAAGAGGAATAAGTGCACGGCGGCGTACATCCTCGTCTGCGGTTGCCTCTTTGTCTTCCTTTTCGAGCACGGACAAAACGGCGGCAAGTGTATTCAGCTTCATAGCAGCACAACGCGGATGCGGATTTGGATAATAAAAGCGCTTATCCGGATTGTCCGTAATCAGTTTAAAGTCCACACCATCCTCGGTGCAGATAATAAATTCACTCGCTTCGCTCTTCTTTGCGTATGCTATAATGTCTGCGGTACTGCCAATGTAATCGGAAAGCTCAATAACAGAAGCATCACACTCGGGATGAGTCAAAACCTCAGCCTCAGGGTATTTTTCGCGTTCTGCATATACTTGCGTGGCTGTGATCTTTGCATGAATCGGGCAACAACCGTCATTCAGAATGATATTCTTTTCCGGAACCTGCTCGGCAACAAAGCTTCCGAGATTATGGTCAGGAATAAAGAAAATATTCTTGTTTGGTAATACCTTCACGATTTTCACAGCATTAGAGGATGTTACACAAACATCACTCTTGCATTTTAGTTCTGCGGTGGAGTTAATATAGCAGACAACGGCAAGATCGTCGTACTTTGCTCTCATCTCTTCGATGACACTGTCGGCTACCATATGCGCCATTGGACAATCTGCGGTTAGATCCGGCATTAACACCTTTTTATCAGGATTAAGAATTTTTGCGCTCTCCCCCATAAACTGAACACCGCAAAATACAATTATATCTGCATCTGATTGCTTTGCAATCTTTGCAAGATAGAATGAGTCACCTACATAGTCAGCTATTTCCTGCACATCGGCAGGGGCATAATAGTGAGCAAGAATAATCGCATTCTTTGCTTTCTTTAATTGTTCGATTTGATTTTTCATACCTTTTCCCTCATCACACGAACATATCGTAATCTGAGGATAATTATACCACCTGCGTTTACATCTGTCAACTTATCTGTAAACCTCTAATCGTAGAACATTTACAATTCAACTCGCAAATACTCATACAATGTGCACAACAAGAACTTGACATAACGATAAAATTAGCACTCTCGGCATTAGAGTGATAAAATTCACAGTTTTTTCATAATTGTGTAACACATTATCTTATTTTTAGTTCTATACTGAAGATGTCGAAAGGAAGAAGAGCCTTAAGACGAAAATACAATAGAAAAGAGATGGTTTCCGATGGGTTGTGCCGCATGTCCGACTAATGCCGACCTTGTCGGATGAAAACGTAAAAGGATGGCATAATATACTTATAAAACATTTTGGAGGTATCGTTATGTTCGAACTTACTCGTAGAAACAACAATCATGTAAACCCTTATAACCCCTTCCGCGAAATGGAAGAACTGGAGAAAGCTTTCTTCTCTAACCCCTTCGGTAACTTTTTTGCAAGCAACTCGTTGGCTGAATTCAAAACCGACGTTACCGATGAAGGCGACCACTACCTGCTTGAAGCTGATCTCCCCGGCTTTGATAAAAAGGACATCACCCTTGATATCAATGGCGACATCCTGACTGTTCACGCCGAGAGACATTCTAAGGTCGAGGAAAAAGACAAGAAAGATAAAGTCATCCGTATGGAGCGTTCCTACGGTTCCTACTCCAGACAGTATGACATTTCCGGCGTTAAGGCGGATGAAATCAAGGCAAAATATGATAACGGTGTTCTGAAGCTCACCTTGCCTAAGAAGGAAGAAACCCTACCGGCAAGCAAACGGCTTGAAATCGAATAACAACGGCACGAGCCACCCTGCAGCAATGCAGAGTGGCTCGTGTTTTTGGGGGAATCGCTGAAATTCTGCCAACTCCTTGATTTTTCAACTCCAAGGCGTTCATCAAGAAGCGCTGCCTCAGCCAGATGGATATCAAAGTAGACCCTCTATAGTAATCTGCGTAGCAGACATTGTAAATGAACCGCGTGGAATCCACAATATTTTTTTCAATGTCGAT
>CALVKL010000092.1 GCA_944332695.1 uncultured Bacilli bacterium | reverse complement strand
AGCCGGAGGAAAGCGGAAAGTCTTGACTTTTCCCGGGGAAAATGCTATAGTCTACAGCACATGGAGAGATGTCCGAGGGGTTTAAGGAGCCAGTCTTGAAAACTGGTGATGGGGCAACCCACCGTGGGTTCGAATCCCACTCTCTCCGCCACAGCAGGCACCCGTTTGGTTTGATGCAGATTTCATGCACCAGACGGGTGCCTGATGTTCTATTACCCAAAGGATATTATAATATGGAAAGGAAGCGGCGCAAAATGGCAGTTCGGTTAAATGAGGATAAGGAAATTGTACAGACCGTTCGCGATGGGCTCAAGCGCACCGGCGGTTATTGCCCCTGCCGTCTGGAGCGGACGGAGGAGAACAAGTGCATGTGTAAGGAATTCCGGGAGCAGATTGCCGATCCGGAGTTCAAAGGCTACTGCCATTGCATGCTCTATTATAAGGATTGATTTTTTTCGCCGAATGCAAAAAAAGTAATTGACAAATTTCGCCTGCTGTGCTATTATACTGGGGCGTTGAGCGAAAGCCCAGCAGGCAAATATGGGCGAGTGGTGGAATTGGTAGACTCGCTAGATTCAGGTTCTAGTGTTCACTGCGGACGTGCGGGTTCAAGTCCCGCCTCGCCCACCAGAATGAGCGTATCTTTGACGGTAAGTCAAGGGACGCTCATTTTTCTTTTCCTATCTTAAAAACCGGGGCGCAAAGCTGCGCTCCGGTTTTTCGTTATCTTCGCACATACACCAGATCGGTGATTCCGTTGTAGTGTTCCGTCCGAACCAGCTTCAAGGGCCGCTCTTTGCAGTCCCGGGGAAATACTGCAATCCCACCGCCCAGCAGCGTGGGGATAACGGAAAGACAGTACCGATCGACCTGGTCGGCCTGGATCATCTGCTGAACCAGATCGGCGTGCCGCAAATCCAGATGTCCTTTCCGGACTGTTGTTTCAGCTCTGCCAGGAATGCAGCGGGTGGCTTATTTACAAAGGAAAATTCCGGCGTGTTTTCCAGTTTTCTGTGGGTGAAAACATAGCACTTCTTCCCTTGGTAGGGATTGACGCCGGGGGAGAGCTCTGTGATGATCTGATGATAGGTGTTCCAGCCCATTACCACCGTGTCAACGGTATTACCTCTTTCCCACAAAACTTTCCTTACCTGCCTGCCGTCAATATAAATCGGAAAGTTAAATTCTATCGACTTCAACGGCATTTCCGATTCTCCATTCGGGTATATCTGGATTTCTTTAATGAGGTAAGTGATAAGGCTTTTCTTTTCCTCATCACTCATTATAGCATACAGTTTTCCAAAATTCTGCATGATTTTGTAAACATTATCAAGAGTGATTGCTTCCATCTCAATAGAGCTTTTCCTCAATTTTGCATCCTCAATGCGTTCCTCCAATTCTGCCATTGTATCATACAAAGCATCAAGCCTTAATGTCATATCATGGATTTTTCTCTCACGAAATCGGGCATCCGCAGGAAGATTATCAATCTCATTTTCCAAACGAGCCTTATTCAAGTCCACTTCTTTCAGCTTGTTTTCATAATTGGCAAGTTCTTTATCCACCGTGCTTGTATCTGTCTGCACTCCAATTCGCTTTTCAATCTCTTTGGCAAAATAAGCATCGCTTACCAGTTCTTTTACGGCTTCAACTACAAGCGGCTCAATGTCAATTTTACGCAGGGATGCTTTGTAGTCGCAGTGATGACCTCGCTCCTGCTTATTTCTGCCGCATATATAATAGTAAACTTCCTTATATGTGCCGTCTTTATTTGTCCATGCGTGTTTATTCGTGTACATCGAGCTGCCACAAATAGGGCATTTCAATACGCCAGTCAGAAGATGTGACCTGTCTTTGCCAACCTTTGACGGCTGCTTAATTCCTGTTGCTTTCCGCTTTGCATGAACTTTCTGCCAGAGTTCCTCGCTGACAATTCCCTCATGCTGTCCGTCCTCTAAAATATAATCATCGGTATGAACCTGCTTATATTCGTTTTTTGTTCCCTTGACCTTTTCCCGTGTCCTCCTGCCGTAAGCAATTTTTCCGCAGTAAACAGGATTGTCCAATATCTGCCGTATTAAATGGCTGCTCCATGTTTCTAATTTTCCGTTTTGACGGGGAATTTTCTTTATTCCTTGCAAGTTAAGGTATTTCGCAACTCCGCCAAGTCCTATATCTGAATTTCCGAATTTGTCAAATATAATTCGGATTGCTTCAGCTTCGGTTTCTTCTATTAAAAGTTGATTGTCTTTTAGATAATAGCCATACGGGGCAAAGCCACCGTTCCAACCACCCTGTCTTGCTTTTTCCCTGCGTCCGTTCATGGTCTGCTCGATAATGTTTTCCCTCTCAATCTCCGCAACAGCAGAGAGAACGGATATTAAGAGCTTGCCGCTTGTCTGGGATGAGTCTATTCCTTCCTCAATACAGATAAGGTTTATTCCATAGGACTGCACAAACTCCAGAGAGTTTAGGATGTCGGCTGCGTTTCTTCCAAAACGGGAAAGTTTATAAACAAGAATATATTCTATCTCCAATCCGTTTTTTATGTCGGAAAGCATTTTCTTAAATGCAGGTCGCCCCTCGATTGATTTACCTGACTTTCCTGCGTCCTCATAGATGCCGACAATCTCCATTTCCTCACGGTCTGCAAAACGCTTCAAACTGTTTTTCTGCCCCTCAAGGCTGTATCCATCAACCTGCATCTCGGTACTTACTCTGGGATACAAGACACATTTCTTTCCTTCTCTGTTCATTCTACCACCTCCGATAATTTAGGAAAATGTGATATGTACGGTTGCGTAAGCCTACGCAACACTATCCAATTCCTGCAAAACAAATCTTCCGTATTTTTCAACAATCTGCACCATAGCTTTGATAAAAGTATCGAAATTTTCCACTTCATCAACCTTACTCTCGTGCTGCTGTTCTGCATTTGTGGACGCTTTAACATTTTCCATCTGGCTACCTCCGCAAAACAAAGCGGCTGTATGCCCTAAATTATAGAGATACAACCGCAGTCTGACCAATGTGCAAATTTCTCCGTTTCCTCTAATTTGCACATTTTCCGTTGGGTCTGTTATTAAGTGAAATACTAATGGCAAGAGCCTTGTCAACTCTTGCCATTATGTTGTCGGGCATCAATCCCATATACTGTTTTAGTCTGTGTTTATCAATCGTCCGTATCTGTTCAAGCAGGATAATGGAGTCTTTATCAAGCCCCTCAAAATCATTTACTGCCGTATGTGTAGGTAACTTTGCCTTTGTGTGTACTCGGCTCGTAATAGCCGCTACGATTACCGTAGGGCTATGCCTGTTTCCTATATCATTAGAAATGATAAGTACAGGTCTTGTACCGCCTTGCTCCGAGCCGACAACGGGATTTAAGTCTGCGTAGAAGATGTCCCCACGCTTGATAGTCCTTTCCATTATGTGTTTAACCTCCTATCTGGATTTAGGCAGGGGCTTCCTGCCTATGTAGCAGCCAGACACAAGGAAGTATTTAAGGTCGGGAAAGCATTAACAAAATCTCTGTTCTTATGACCGCCTTATATCTGGCTTTATGATAGGAGCATCTCAATTTGTCCTCGACACCCCGAAATGCAATGCGTCTTTGACGCAGGGAAGTCGCCAAACGGTCAGCAGCGAACTGACGCCACGGGAGTTCCACCTCAACTGTCGTTCTGACAGAGCCGCCCTCATTGCCTGCGACGGGTTGGATGCCGTTCGGGCTGTGACTGGACGGGAGTACCATTGTTCTCTTTGTGGGTCATGGCGAAATCGGGAGCTGCCCGATATTTTGAGTCGGTATTTGACCGCTCACCACCTTTCGTCGCTATTCTGCTTATCGGCAGGTCATGGCGTACCGCTGCACACGCTTATGCTCATCACAATCACAAAGAGGAAGTATCTGGCGAATGATTATTCGGTTGTCAAGGAACTGTCCCCGTTTTCGCCACACAAAGGAAAATGGGGCGAAGGCTTTTTTGCCTTACACCCCATAGTCCTTGGGAAACCTTGATTTTCCCCTCTACTTAAAAAACTTTTTCAATTTTTCTTTGAGCCTGTCCATTCTTCTGTAAACCGCCTTCTCGGTAGTGTTGAGTTGCGATGCAATTTCACGGGTAGAATAACCTTGTATCTTCATCACAACAATTTGCAGGGTAAGCCTGTCCACCATGATAAGGATTTGATAGAGCTGCTGATTTTCGATGCTGTCTAAAAAATCCTCAACAGTTTTCACTTCGGGCTGTGCTGTTTCCTCGGCAAATTCTTCAAGGTATGTACCTGCGTCCTGCAGTCTGCGGTAATACCGCCTGTCAGAATTAAAGACCGCCCAATCGTGGGTATGGAGCTTTTCAATGGTTTCCTCGCTGACACCCAGGCTCCGTAGCTGCTTTTCCTCGGCTTCTTTCCAGAGCCGCCATTTCTTTTCTTCTCTGCCATAGTTGAATGACATTCCTGTTTCCTCCAATCTGAATTTTTTTGAAAATCCAGATTGGCAGGTGGAGAGCGACAGCCAACACCAGAAACAGCCCTACGGCGTGTTCCTACAAAAAACGACAAAAGAAAAACCGCAAAGGCTGTCACACCTTTACGGTTTAAGGAGAATTTATTTCTATTATGTAGAGATTTGGCTTCTATTTTTGAGGTGCAAAGCCCCCATACGGTTGTGAGGATTTTTTTAACAGGTTATTCGCCCATCCTCGATATGAGATATGTAAATAGAAGCCGTTGCTTGCAGGCAATAAAAATCCCTCCAAACTTCAAAAAGCGAAGTCGGAGAGTGTTTAGGGCATAGCAAATCGGCTCACCGAAACATCGTTTTTTTTATTCGGTGGGCTTGTCCTACCTATGGTTATATAAAAACAGAGCCGACAAACTGTGATTTCATTTCACAATTTCATCGGCTCTGCGTCTTAGCGTCTGGCTCTATAATGATATGTTGTTCTGCCCGATAAACGGGAATTTTTAGATATCGTTATAAATGTATATATCACTCCGCATCAGCATCCCCAAAACTGATAGAAATGCCAATATAAAACATTTGCTACTAAAATAATTCCACTTATCCTTGTGATAATAAATCCTGTTTTTTGTCGTAGTTTCCCTCTATGGTTATGCTTTTCGGAATGTATCTGCATTTTCTCGATATGTTCCTTATCCATGCCGCCAAATAAGCCAAATACCAATGTCGCTATTTCCGCAAGTGAGAAAATAATTATCATTACGCACTTTACAATAACTTGTCCTTTGGCTAAACTGCCACCCATCAGCGATGGTAAAATGAGCCAGTAAATCAATGCGGACGCAAGCACTATAAACAACTCTGCCAATAACTGATACCGCTTCTTTTTCCATATATCCGTCTGCTTAAACCTGTGCAGCGTAACTCCATGCACAATAAGCATAATGAGCGTCCAGAGAGAGGAGAATACAAACAGGCAGAAGAAAATAACCTTGATGGCAAAGCATATGGTATTTTCTTTTTGAAAATCCATTCCCGTCATGTGCTGCAAAGCAACCACATTTCCGTTGTCGTCCCTTTGTATGGAGAGATAGGTTTTTAAGCCGTTTCCATCATCCATGATGCAGGCATCTTTTGAAATTTGCGTTACTGTACCAACCATAGCCGCTGTAAAGCTACCCTCGGTTTCTCCTTTTGATATAGGGAGCAAACCGCTAATCATACTATACAGCTTTGTAAAACTACTCTTGTAATTTGCTCTGCTGTTAAGGTAAATCCCAGATATATCATCGTATGTAAATCCTGTTTCCTCTTTGCAATCCCCATATACAAGGCTCACAAGACCATAATTATAGGTGGTTTCTCCCACTTCATTTGTCATTACCACCATACCTGTTCCACCCTCTGTATCAAGTACCAGATTAGCGGAAAAACCTGTCGTGTTGCCCGCATGACCGATAAGAGATACTCCATATCTCTGCGAAAACAATCCGTGGCATATCCGAGGGGTGTCTGTTCCACTAAATGTGAGCGTTGGAGAAAGCATTACCGAAAGGGTGTCTGCCTGTGTGAATAATGGACATTCCGAGCTATCCTGTAAAAAGGCTTTTGCAAACCGTACAAGGTCGCTCATCGTTCCCGTAGCAGAGCCTGCGGGATAGAGCAGAATATACCGTCTGCACTCTCCGTAATCCTCATATTCGCCCTGCACATTATAATAAGCATTTGTCTTTTTCCGCTGATTTTCTACCCAAGTATTGTCGCTGCAATCTGGCTTAATAGCGGTATGCTCCATCCCAAGCGGCTCAAAAATATTTTTATGCACATAGTCCGCATAGTCCATCCCACTGACACACTCCACAATATACGCCGCCAGAGCTGCGCCCCAATTTGAATAGGATACGACAGTCCCCGGCTCATAAATCTGTGCGGGGGCTGTGGAAAGCAGAGCACCCTTTAGGCTGATAATTTTTTCTTTGTCCGTCGTTTCCACATCCCACACGGTTTCTTGAAATCCTGCGGTATGGTTCATCAAATGGAGCATGGTAATTGGTTCTTTGTAAGACAGCTTGGATAAGAACCCGTCTGGCAGATAAGTACGGACATCTGCGTTCAAGTCAATCTTTTCCTGCTCATAGAGCTGCATCACGCTTGTCCAGACAAGCATTTTAGAAATCGAACCCCATTCATAAACGGCATCTTCGTCCGCCTTAATGTTATCTTTCGTGTTTGCATCGCCATAAATCACGGTTGCAATATCATTCGTTCCGTTAAAAACAGTTACAGAAACAGAAGAAGTCGTTTCTTTCCGAACTTCAATATAATCCTCTATCTGCTTTCCTAAATCGTGATAGGCAATACCCGATGGAGTCTGTTCATTATTTTCAGCAGCGAACACTATTGTTGTCCCTGACATCATCAATAGAAGTATTGCCAATACTCCTGCAATCATTTTTCGCATTTATTTTCCTCCCAATGCTTCGGCTTTTTCGGCATTGCGATGGTACAGATGAGATAAAAACAAATCCCGATTTGTCGCTTTGTTATTTCAGCTATGTGTTTTTGCTCCAAATCCTTTAATAACTGTTACCTGTAAATCCTTTGCATCAATCAAACTTTCTTGCCTGCATTTCGGACAGTAGAGAGGAAAGTTTTTTAATTCCGTATCTTTCCGTATCTGCAACCTCGTTTTGTTCCCGCAGACAGGGCAGCGTACCCATTCAGATATTGTTTTTTCCATTTTGTCTATGTACCTCTCACTATTATACAATCGAACAATTTACTGCTCTCCTATGAATTTTGAAACAGCTTCTTTGATTTCTTCCCCATGTCCTACAATAAGATGTCCTCCACTTTCAAAAGGAATAAAGGTACAGTTTGGAAACCTCTTAACTGCTTTTTCTGTATCTGTATAGCTTGCCAATTTATCGTCTTTGGCGTGAAAAACCAATGTCGGCATTTGTAACTCTTCAATACGATAATCATCATAATTTCTCGCCATATCAAGATTTGTTACAGAAGCATCCAATACCACACCATTTTTTCTATCATCAACAGGAAGCATACTGTAAATCGTAGACGGTTCCATACCCATAATCGGGTCAAATAATGGGCTAATAAGAAACATTGTAAAGTCATTACATAAAAACGCAGGCGGTCCTGCATATTCAGAATATTTTTCTGGCTTTTCTGTAAATGGCATTGCAGAACAGTATAAAATCAGTCCTTTTGTTCGTTCTGGATAATCCAAAGCAAAGCGAATAGCAACACTTCCACCTGCCGATGTTGCCAGCAAATACACCTTATCAATTCCTAATTTATCCAACAATTCCACATATGCTGTTGCTTGTTCGGCGGGAGTACCGTCACCCAAAATATCGCTGCCTAAATACCCAAATCGTGATGGAGCGATAATTCTATAATCTGAACTAAAATCTTTACAGGTATCATATGCTTGGTCGTAACCACCAAAAATTCCATGTACGGACAAAATTGTTTCGCCTTCACCCGTGTCAACATAGCTCATATTTCCGTAACTTAATTGAACTGTTTCTGCTCCGTAAGCAGCAAGCCTTTCTTTGCTTTCTTTCACGGCAATACTACACCGTATTCCTTGAACAATAAGATACGCTGCGAGAAGGAGTAAAACACCTCCAACAATATATATCCACATCCGCTTAAACCAAACCTTTCTTCTCATCGTTAATGTTCCTCTGCTGCGTAAGTATTGCAAAATTCCCGTACCATTAAAATTAATTCCTGTTTCGCTTCTTCAACCATATCGGGGTGCATATCGTACTTCTGTAACAAATAGAAAATGGGCGTATAAAAGCGTAATGCAATAATATGAGGATTTTCTTTCTTGATAATTTTTGCGTCTATCAAATCGGAAAATATCTTTTCTTCGTGTCTTACCGCACCATCCATAAACAAATTCTCAAATAACTCATTAAGCTCTGGATTATGATAGCGTTCAATCATCAGCATTTTTCTAAATTTTGCAGCAACATCATCTTGCAAATAAAACACAAATAAGTTGATTGCTATTTCAATAATCGTTTCCATACTTGCGGTTTGATAGTTAATGTCAGCATTGGATGTGTATGGCAGCCGCAATTTATTTCTTACCTGTTCCATTCTTTCAGAAAAAACTTCTACGCAAGAATCAAAAATTGCTTGCTTACTTTTATAATGCTTATATAACGAGGGGGCTTTAATTCCGACTGCATCGGCTATATCACCGACATAAACAGCACTATATCCTTTTTCTGAAAAAAGAGTTAGAGCTTCATTTAAGATTTTTTGTTTTGTTGTCATACCTATACCTCCTTGGCTAATTACAATTAGCCGTACTTATTATAAGCTAATTCCGATTAGCTGTCAAGAGGGAGCATGGATAATTTTATATTGACAATAGTTTTGCAAGTAATATAAGAAAGCTAAGTAATTATGTTTCTTGTAAATTTCACATTTAGGTATTTATAGCTCTTGTTATAGGAGATTTCATATCTCATTATGAGAGATTTCACATCGTTTAACTGGAAGCCACATCTCTGTAAAATATAAAGGTAAGATTTTCAGAGGATAGGTGGTGAGCTAATGGACGAAAGGAACAATCATTTTGACTTCGATTTCACGCCGATAGGACAGGCTATCAAAAAAGCCCGTGAAGCCAGAGGAATGACGAGGGAACAGCTATCTGGGATAATCGGCTATGCCCCCAGGCACATTCAGTCTATCGAAAACGAGGGGCAGTATCCAAGCATCGAGCTGTTTATCCAACTTATTACAATGTTCGATGTGTCGGTTGACGAGTACATATTCCCCAATAAGGAAGTCAAAAAAAGTTCTGTCCGCAGACGCTTAGACGCACAGCTCAACAGATTAGATGATAAAGAGCTTTTCGTCATAGAAGCAACCGTAAACGGACTATGTAAGGCAAAAGAGCCAGAGGAATAAACCTCTGGTTTTCTTTTGCCTTTTTCTAATAGCTCGGACAGCCATAGCCGAGGATTTCATAGTACCCTACGGGGTAGCTGTTCTGTCGGCAGGCATCTCCAGAGTTGCCCTCCACGGTGTAAACAACACCGTTCTCGCATTTCTCCACGATACCCACATGGTCAGCATCTCCGTCCTGCCCGTCGTTGCTCCAGTCAAAAAAGATAATGTCGCCTGCTTTCGGCTCATAATCCTTTCCCTGCCATTGTCCGTTTCCATTAAACCAATCCACACCGTCCGAACAGAGGGAGAATTTCGGCACAATTCCGCTTTCCAGATAGCCGCACTGGTCGGCACACCACGACACAAAGCAGGCACACCATTCCACACGCCCGTCAAAGCCGTACCAGCTCCAATAAGGCTGACCGCCCTCATTGCCGAGCTGTGTCATAGCGACTTCTACAATGGCTTGGTTTCCACCGCTTGTGAACGCCCGTCCATACGGATAATAGCGTAACACATGGGCGGGGTACTGTGTGTCGCCGTACTTTTCCCACCCTAACCGCTGTGCCTGCATGGTGGAAAATTCCACCGCATTGGCATAGGAATAGCCGCCGTAGTTGGTTTTCGCCCATGAGATATACCCGTTGCCGAAGTTATAGCCCTGCAAGGCGAGCTTGATACGCTCCATGTCAATCGGGTTTTCCACCTCGGCAGAGATAAGGGCGGCTTTCAATTCTTGTACGCCGCACTGGATGGAATACTCTGGGTCTTGTATCCCGTTCGGCTCATGGGGATACCTTGTGTTAAAGCTGCCCTCCGCCGCCTGCATGGGGTCAAGCCCACGCCCGCCGCTTTCCTGCATCATTACCGCCTTGATAAGCTCCACATATTCGGGGATGCCGTACTGCTTCGCGTACTTCTGTATCAACGGCGTGTAGGCTTCCACCTCCGCACTGACGGGGGTATAGGAAGTGCTTTCGCTTCCGCCCCCAAATAAGGACACGGCACATCCGAGCAGGACAACAATCAAGATAATCACGACGGCAATCCAGCCGCCTGCGATTAGGGCGGAAACCAACGCCTTTGTGCCTGCGATAATCGCCTTGACTGCGGCAATGGTAGCCTTGACTGTCGCTTTTGTCGCTTCGGCTGTTGCCTTTGCGGTGGCTTTCGCTGCCTGTGCCGCTTTCTGGGCGGCTTTGGCAGACGCTTTCGCCGTTTTCTGTGCCGCTTTGACGGTCTGCTCTGTGGTCTTAATCGCTGTCTTAGAGGTTGCCTGTGCGGTCTTTACGCCTTTTTCCGCTGCCTTGACCGTGCCTTTTGCCGTAGATTTCACGGTCTTTTCCGCATTTTTGGCGGTGGTCTTGATGGTCTTTTTCCCCTGCTGACGGGTCTTTATCAACTGGCTTTTCCCATTTGCGGGAGCATCGGGGGCAGGAGAACGGCTCACAGTTCCGTGGCGGATCTGTGAGCCGTTCCGTTCTGCAGCAGCCTGTGCTTTTTTCTGCCCGGCAGCTTTCATTGCCCTTTTCTGCTTAAAGTCTGAAACCTTATCCTTTGCCTTGACGATATTTTCTTTCGTGGTCTGGACGGATTTCTGCCCCTGCTTATTAAACTGGTGGATGCCCTCGTCCTTTACACGGTCTGCGGTATGGGAGATTTTATCCGCCGCATACTCGGTGGCAGAGTTTTCCTCCGCATAATATCCCTGTTCCGCCTTGTCCTTTGTCTTGGCATAAGCGGATTTCATACGCTCACTGGCTATGGCGGCTTTGTCTATGGTCTTTATCGTACCCTTGACCGCATCTCTGGTCTTTATATCAGCCATGCAAAACCTCCTTTCCCAGAGGATTTGCGGTCATTTCAATTTGCCTTTTTCGCCACCACGACGAGCCTGCCGTTCTGTGCGGAGTATTCGCAGGTGGAGAGGGTAATGAGCCTGTCGCCGTACTCGGCGGTCACACCTGTATCATACAGTGCAAGCTCCTTACACTTCCCGACATAGGCGTTAAATTCTTCCTCATTCTCCGCATCGACAAAATCATAATAGCGGTAGCCCTCCGCACTGTACGCCACGGTCTTAAATACGGCAATGATTTCATATTCCGCCTGCTCCGTAAGGGTGTCAAACTGGATGGTCTTGTGCTTTTCATAAAAGCTCTTGGATTTGTAATCCTCCAACGCCCCGAACATCCTGCCGCCCTTGATGTGGTGTCCGTAAATAATCAGATTGTCGCTTGCGGCAAGGTCGCAGTCCTCTTGGATATAAGGCACTCCCAAATCGCTGTATTCCTTTTCAAAGTTGTGCTTCAGATAGAAATTCGGGTTGTTCTTCGTCTGCATAACGGGGTAATTGATGGTCGTTCCGTCAATGGAAATCCAACCTGCCATATCCTCATTCTGCAAATACAGCTCCTTATATTTCGCCAGAATGTCCTCGCCCTCGCTGACGGGCGTATCCTCTGGCGTTTCTTCCTCCGCAGGGGCGTTCTCCACAACCTCGGCAATCTCCGCAAAGGCTTCGGTCTGCTCATCCACCTGTGCATAGTGGTGGCAGATATGCCAGCCGCAAAAAGCCGCCGCACCTAAAAGGCAGACGGCGGCAACGATACAGATAACAGACTGGTATTTTTTCAGATATTCTTTCATAGGCTTTTCTTTTCCTTTCTTGGTTTACCTTACATTATCGGTGTGCTGCTTGGGCGTGGGTAAATCCCTGCAATATTCGGGATACCTCACCTTGATGCCCTCCATGAAGTAGGGGGCAAACTCGCAGCAGAACAATTCCTCTGGGGTGAAATACCGCTCACGCCCCTCCTCTGCGTAGCCGTTCCAGAGGTTAAAAGCAAGGTGGCAGACCTTGACTGTGCCGCTTGTCTGCCATCCGCCGTGCATCCCCTCTGGCTCAATACAGTCCGTCTTAAAATCGAACATGGCATTGATGTTGTTCCTTGTTTCCTCCGCAATCCCCATCACATAGAAAAACGCCCTGTGATAACAGTCGTTCACCCTGCATTTCATCATATTTTCCAGAAAGAAATCACGGTGGGCTTTATTGCGAAACCTTATCTCTGACATAAAAATCCCTCCATTCTTAACACTCCCCAAATTTGGTTGTCATCAGCTTGTAAAGCTCCGTATTGCGTGGGAACTTATTAACGAACGGCACGAGGGAGCTGCCCACTTTCAAAAGCCCCTGACCTGCACCGACATTGGTGATATAGCTCATCTGCAAATCGGAGATGTTAAGGAGCTTGGCAAGCTCGATACGGTCTGTGGACGCTTGATTGAGCATGATAATAAATTCGCTGTTGGCAAGCATTGTCCTCGCCGTATGGCTCTGCAACAGGTCGTCCACATTCTGGGTAATACCCGTACAATATGCCCCGTATTTACGCACACGCTTCCAGAGGGTAAAGAGGAAGTTTGCCGAGTATTCATGCTGAAAGAGCAGGTAAATCTCGTCAATGAAAATAAAAGTGTTCCTGCCTTTCGCCCTGTTCTGGGTGATGCGGTTTAAGATGCTGTCAAGCACCACAAGCATACCGATAGGCTGTAGCTGCTTGCCCAAATCCAGAATGTCATAGCAGATAAGGCGGCTCTTGGTATCCACATTTGTGTGCTTGGCAAAGGTGTTAAGGGAGCCGTCCGTGAAAAGCTCAATCGCAAGGGCGATTTCCTGTGCTTCTGGCTCATCCTGTTTCAGAAGTTCCTCACGGAAGTCCTGCAAGGTCGGCGGCGTCCCCATATAGTTGCCCTGCTGGTAGTAGCGGTACACGCTCGCCGTGCATCGGTCTATGATGGATTTCTGCTTTGCCCCAAGGCTCGCCCCGCCGATGAGCTGCTCGCAGAGAGATAAAATGAACTCTGATTTTAAGATGACGGGGTTTGCACCGTCGCCGTAATCAGAGTTCATATCCATAGCGTTGACGTGGTTTTCGCTTGTGGCAGAAATGTGAATAACCTCGCCCTGCATTGCCTTTACCAAAGGCGAATACTCTCGCTCTGGGTCTATAATAATCACATCGGCGTTAGGGTCGGTGAGGACAATGGTCTGCTCAAAATCCGCCTTGTTCAAGCGGCGGTTTCCGATGCTCTGGCTCGGTTCTCCCGCAAACGAGGACAGAGGGACGGGGGCGATAGCGGTGTAAATATACAGTTTGAAAAACCTGCCGTACACCGACATAATCATAATGAACGAGAGTACCGTGATGAACAGACCGCCGATAAGCGTCACCGCCCATAGGGGGATGCTCTCGAAAAAGCCGCAGTCCTCCACAGCTGTCACAATCTCCTGCGGCAACACCGTCTGCTGTGACGCACCGAAGCCTGCGGCGTTCATAACCGTGGATATGATACCCTGCACAATCTTAAACAGAGCCATCATCAGCTCCAAGCCATAGGTCACTGCACCTTTGGCGAGGGCAAAGCGGATAAACAGCTTCAACGCCTGCTCTGGACGCTTCACCTCTGCAAAGTTGCCGCAGGTACGCATCACGCCTACCACAAAGAACAGGACGAGCAGGGCAAGCCCGATAGCCTGCACCGCACCGTGAATATCCACGATGACATTCCATATCGCCCCGCCCTTGAAATTCTCTGGGGACTGGGTAATGAGCTGCCATATCTCGGCTAACTTCTCATTCCAAGTATTTAGGGCGTTCTCTAAATTCTGCACTACCCAGTTATCAGACATTCGACCACCTCCTTGTTAAAAATCGGCTTATGGGGCAATCCGCAAAGCGGATCTGCCCCGTAAGCCCTGTCTTGTGTCTTTGGGTTATTTTGCTGCCGCTTCCTAATCAGCCTGTGATTAGGGTTAAAATCTCCTTTGCAAAGGTAATGACAACGCCACCTGCAAGGGTCAGAAAGCCGTTCGCCCTCTGGGACGGGTCGTGGGATTTCAGCGACAAGCCAATCTGCACGATGCCGAAGCCGAGCATAATCATGCCGACAGCCCTTTCGCATAGATTTAGCCGCTTTGTCAAGGCGGCTATGTAACTGTACCAAAGAACGCAAAAAAGCCGCTTACTCTTAAAAATCAATAAGAATAAGCGGCTTCGTGGTGATGTGCCTTAGACATATTCAATTTTCATTCTCTTAACAGGAGCGTTGACAACCTTGAAAATGAGTTCGTCAATGGGGTCGGTATATCTGCCCTGTTGAATAAGCTGATTTTTCAATTCCACAAGGCTATGTAGCAATAGCTTTCTTTCCTCGCTGTCAAAATATAAGTGGGTTTTCTTTTCTCTCATAATCGTCACCATCCTTTCTTGGCTTCATTATATAGAGAAATGATAGACGGCTCAAATATGCAATTTGGCGAAAAAAATAAGCGTACCACTATTTCTAATGATACGCTCATAATTTCAGATGACCTCAAAATGCTTCAAAGCATCTTTAATTGCTTCAACTTTTTCTGGTGTTGGGTGTTTCCTCGGCTGTTTCAATTCCTCTACCGCATTGGGAGCATCATACATCGGCAATCCTAAATCCCGTTTTACCTCTGCAATGTATGCGGTATGTACTTTGAAGCCGTATTTCGCTTCTATGTACTCCTTAATCATCTTATAGGTCACTCGCTCTTTCGGCTTATACGCTGCGGCTCTCTTGGCGATATTATCAAGCGGCACTTTGCCCTCACCCTCGCCAAACTCGACTTTTACGTTGATTACGCTGTCGGGTTTTTTGTGGGAAAGCATTACAACCGTCTCGACGGTTTCGTAAAAGGCAGGATAGCTCCCGGCTGCGGCAGGGTCACTGCCGTCCCCGCCAAGCCAGTTCACGCCGCCGTTTTTATCGGCAAGATATCCGTCCAGACTCATGGCCAGGTAGATAACAACGTTGCGCATAGAAAAATCCTTTCAGTCCAGAGGAGTGTTCCCGGGGGCGGAAGTGAGATTGTGCTCCAGAATCAGCTTCAATGCCGCTTCTATGGTCTGATTGCGGATTTCCTCCCGGGTGCCATGAAACAGACAATGCCGGACATCGGAACAGGCGGCGTCCTGATACCCGATGAAAACCGTGCCCACCGGGTTTCCGAATTCATCCCCGCCAGGGCCGGCCAGGCCGGTAACGGAGACGGCCACATCCGCCTCAAGCCGCTGCCGTGCCCCTGCCGCCATGGCCTGGGCAACCGGAGCGGAGACGGCGCCAAATTCTGCCAATGTTTCTGCTGGAACTCCCAAAGCGTGCTGCTTTACCCAGTTGGTATAGCTAATGATGCCGCCTTTGTACACGGCGGAACTTCCGGCAATGGCGGTAAGGGCGTGGCCGATGCCGCCGCCGGTGAGACTTTCCGCACTGACCAGGGTTTTGCCCTGCAGGGCTTCCAAAACCTTACAGCAAAGATTCGTCATGGTAGTTTACCTTGATTTTCTCAATGCTGTTCAGGGCTTTTTCAATCAATGCCTGACGATCCAGATTCTTTTCTGCATGGATAACCTGACCCAGGGTGGGCTTGGTTTTGGGATGCTTGGGGGTAAATACGGTGCAGCAATCCTCATAGGGCAGAATAGAAGTTTCCAGAGTGCCGATTTTCCGGGCGATGGTCACAATTTCTTCCTTGTCCATACCAACCAGGGGCATGAAAATGGGAATATCCACCACTGCACCGGTGACAGCCATGGCTTCCATGGTCTGAGAGGCCACCTGCCCCAGGTTTTCGCCGGTAATCAAAGCGCCGCATCCATCGCCCAGGGCAATCCGCTGGGAGATTTCCATCATAAACCGGCGCATAATCAGGGTGAAGAACTCTTCCGGGCAGTTGTCCCGTATGGCTTCCTGAATTTCCGTAAAGGATACCACGTTGACGGTCATCTTGCCGCAGTACCGGGTCACCAGCCGGGCCAGTTCCACTACCTTATCCTTTGCCAGCTGGGAGGTGTAGGGGTAGGAGAAGAAGTGAACCGCTTCGATTTCCACGCCCCGCTTGGCGATCATGTAGGCAGCCACCGGAGAATCGATGCCGCCGGAGAGCAGCACCATGGCCCGTCCGCCCACACCGGTGGGCAAACCGCCGGCGCCAGGCTCTGCCGGGCCATGAACGTAGGCAGCAAAGTCCCGGACTTCTACAAATACGGTATAAGCCGGATGATGGACGTCTACCCGGCAGCTGGGATGGGCTTCCGCCAGGCGACCGCCGATTTCCTGGGACAGCTGGATGGAGGTCAGGGGGAACTGCTTGTCGGAGCGCTTGGACTCTACCTTAAAAGATTCGGCACAGTCCAGATCCTCACCCAGATAGTTTTCCACCGCTTCGTAAATGGCATCCACATTCTTTTCGCAGGGGCGGCACCGGCACAGGCTGACCACGCCGAAAATGGCCCGGCAGGCTTCCCAGGCACCGTCCACATCGGCATTCTCGTCCTGGGGTTCCACATAGACGGTGGATTGGAGAATGTACACATCGAAGTTGCCGTAGGGTTTCATCCGGCGGCGCACATTCTGACGCAGACGGGACTCAAACTGACGCTTGTTGGCACCCTTCAGGACGATTTCGCCCAGTTTCAGCAGGAAAATTTCATTCATTCTATATACCTCATTTAATTAATTTTCTTTGTTCACCGGTTGCCCAGATTGACGGCCCGGTACTGGATGGCCTCGGCGATGTGCTGGGGCTGAATTTCTTCGCTTCCGTCCAGATCGGCCACGGTGCGGGCTACCTTTAAGATCCGGTCATAGCTTCTGGCAGTCAGGCCCATGGCATCAAAGGCATTTTTCATCAGCATGGCGCTTTCTTCCCCCAAAGTGCAGAACAGGCGCATTTCGTTGGGGCCCATCCGGGCGTTGCACATACCGCCGCTACCGAAACGGCGGTTCTGAATTTCCCGGGCGGCATTGGCCCGCTGTTTTACAGAAGCAGAGGGTTCCGCTTCCGTCCGGCTGCGCAGATCTTCAAAATGTACCGCAGGAACTTCCACCACAATATCAATCCGATCCAGCATGGGGCCGGAAATCCGGCTGCGGTAACTCTGCACCGCCTGCTCCGAGCA
>CALVKL010000091.1 GCA_944332695.1 uncultured Bacilli bacterium | reverse complement strand
AAAGTTCAAACCCCAGTGAATCTTTACATTCCTGCATTAAGTCTTTTTCAAATGCTTCTTCTGATAATTTATGCATTGCGATTTTTGCCTCTTATGCAACTTCTTCCGAAATATATTGATAGGCTTCTTCTTTAAATTGTTCTATATCTAAAAAAGATTTGTCAGTTACTCTAAGTATTTTTTCTTTTGTTATACTACTAATTGTAGAATAATTTTGATATACAACAACGGGTTTAAACGAAATTTTTTCCAATCTAAAAGCTTGGTTTGCAATTATTACGTCTTTGGCTTTATTGTCATCTTTTACAGCAAATAAATATAATGGCTTTTGTTTTGTACCAAACATAAAATCAACAATGTAATCTTTATATTGTTCTATAGGAGTATATTTTTCTTTATATGAAATATTTGCAAACTTCTCTCTTACAAATTCACTTAAGATTTCATAAAAAATATTTTTTTGTCTATGTTTTGTAAAATATTTTAATCCTGAAATTTTGCTTATTGCATTTGCATACTGTAGAAACTTTGAATTAATAGTTTTTATGTCTGATTCAATAAAAATATTCCCATTTTCTACATCTAAATAATTTTCTTTCAATATTTCATTAAATATTTTTTCATTTGTATTTTTTAGTTCAATATCGTATGACAATTTCATTAATGTCATACCCATATCGCATATTTTAATTTTTCCATCTTTATATTCAATATAAATTTCAACCATGTCACCATCTTCATGATAAAAAGGTGCGATTATTTGGTAAAGATTTGGTCTGGTTTCTTGTATATCTATATAAGGTTTTATGTTCTCTTTAATAACTTCAATTAAATTCATCTTAACACCCGAATGTTAAATAATTTTTTCTGCTTAATTTCTGGAAAGAAATTTTCTATTCTATCTACAATGTTTACTTTTTCCCAAAACAAAGAAAGCGCATCATCAAATATTTGATATTCTTCTGTTATTTCTGCATAATGTTCCGCCTGAAAACCTGCCTCTATAGCTTCTTTTGTAGCAATATGTATGTGGGATTTATGATCCCATTTTTCATTGTTAATAATATTGTTTTTGTGCATGCTAGGATGTGGTCCATTAAATCTAATTAATCTAATTTCTTTTTCTAGCTCTGGAATATAAGAAGCAAGCATTATAGAATAATTTTCAATAAATTCAAGATGTTTTCGCATACGCACAGAAAATTTCATATTTGGAAAATCGAAAGACTTTAGCAAAAAAGAATTCTCTTCGTGCATTCCATTTTGTTTGAATGAACGTTTAGGGCGTTCAACTATTGTCTTTTCACAGGATATTAACTCTTGTATTTCTTTATTATTCATTCACTAAAATCCCATTTGAAATATAATATCATATGGAGGTTGTTTTATGCAATCTCCATATTTTCAACATTAATTTCGCCGGAGATTAGGCGAGGAAGCAATATATCACGTGTTTGCTTAAGTTTCATATTTTTGTGTTTCAAATGATTTATCATTGTCATCAAAGGAGTTATAATATTTGAAAAACTTTCAGAAAGACTATTTATTGGTAAAACCACTTTTTTAGATATTAAATCATTCCAATGTCTTTTGTATTCTTTTGTTTCAATTAGACTATCTATTAAATAATATAAAAATGTAATCGGAACTTTTTCCGATGATATAGGAATTACATTAGGACCAATTGAAAAATCCTCAACTAACATTTGCATTTTACAAGTATGATCTCCAAAAATAATTAATGGCTTTTGAGGGTTAGCTTTAAAATCTGGTTTATCATTATGAAAGCCTAAATATTCTGAAGTTGATTGGTCAATAACAATAATTTTACCTTCTTTCAATATATTATTCTGGGTATACTTATGTTTTGATTTTAGTCTAATTAGTATATTTTTAACAAAATCAACCTCCCAATTGTTTGGGATTTTGCCTAGAGGGGAATCTTTGAATGTTGTTGTTTCGTGTCCGGGGAATTTGAAATCTACAAACCACTCTTTATATATCTTCTGTGCCATCTCCTCTAATATCTTTATACGTCTGTTGTTATTCTCTATCAAATCATCATAGTTTGACAAAATTCTTGCTATTTTTTGTTGGATTTTTATGTCTATATCGTTAAGTTCTAATTCTGTTAACTGTTCAAGTCTAATTCCTTTTACAGTTGTACCTGACCCCATAGACTCAATCAACGCTGCATTAAATTTTAACCAATATAATAAGTATTTATTATTTAGTTTATCTTTTTTAGGAATCAACGCTTTTAAATCTTGATTTATAGCTGTATCTATTTTGTTAATCACACATCTCCCCAACCCCATCCTTGTTGGTATTATTACATTTCCCTTTGGAATTAAATTTGATGAACTTTTTGCCAATCCTTCTTTTGTTATTGAATCTTGAGTATATGATAAATATACCTGATTTTCACCAATATCCTTAACACTTGCCCAAGGGATATTTCCATTCCAATATTTATTTTCATTTTTAGATGGAGTGCCTCCACCTATTATTTTCTCTAATAATTCAACCAGTTTTGCCATCTTACACACCTAATAGCTGTCTTATATTATGTGCAATCTTTTCTTCAAGGTCTTTGGATTCTGCATTTAGTTTTTCAAGTTCGGAATTCAATTCTTGGAGTTTTTCTTCAAAGACGTAGTCCTCTTCTTCTACTTCTTTTACTCCGACATAACGTCCTGCATTCAAGCTCCATCCTTGTTTTTCTATATCTGTAATAGTCGCAACTTTACAAAGACCTTTTATATCTCGGTACTTTTCATCAGGGAAATGTTCAAGGGTCAGTTTTTTACTTCCCCATTTGTATTCAGGAGCTTCTCCTCTATATAATTTGACAATATTTGTAATAAATTCTATTTGTTCATCAGTAAATTCTCTATGAGCTCTGTCTATTTGAGTATAAATTTCTCTTACATCTAAGAAAAGCACTTTGTCTTTTCTTTGGGTATTCTTCTTTCCTTTATCCAAAAACCAGAGAGTACAAGGCAATGTTACGTTATGAAACATATTTGAGCCGACTGATACCATTACATCAACGGCATTATCTTTGATAATTTTTTCTCTAATTGTTTGTTCTGTTTGTCTTGCATCACTTGCAGAATTTGGCATTACAAATCCTGCTCTTGAATTTTCGCCATCTTTCGGGTCTTTCAAGGCAGAATAAAACATCTGAATCCACAAGTAGTTAGCGTTATCAGCCTTTGGCAATCCGAATGGAAATCTTTTATCGCCTTTCAATCTTTCTTTATCAACTCCGTCAACATTAAATGGCGGATTTGCAAGGACAAAATTATATTTTCCGACGGAATCAAAAACATCTTCATAAAAACTGTTTGCCTGTTTAACATCACCTTCAAGTCCGTGGACTGCAAGGTTCATTTTACACCATCTAACAGTTTCTTCTGTTTTTTCTTGACCTTCAACAGTTATCAAATCATTAACTGATTTATCAGAGTCTTTATTTTCTCTTTT
>CALVKL010000090.1 GCA_944332695.1 uncultured Bacilli bacterium | reverse complement strand
GTTATTTTAGCGATTACTCTTGCAAAAACCAATAGGTTTGGCGTAGGTGGTCGTTTTTGCGTCGTAGATGGTTGATAAATATGTTGATAAACAAGTATTGCTGTTGTATAATAACAGTGTTGCTTAATGTTAAAGGAATAAAAAGTTCGCTATAATATCACCAATCTAATAAATTGGTGGTGGAGTAATGAGCACCTTATTGGAAAGGATCTCCAGCAATGTGAAAACTAGACGCCTAGAATTGGATATATCGCAAGAAAAGCTCGCAGAGAGAATCGAGAAGTCATCCAGCTTTGTTGGACAATTAGAGCGGGGAGAGACCTCTATGAAAATTGAAACTTTTCAGAAACTGGTTCACTCTCTTGGATTTGATGCAAACGTCTTGCTTTCAGATAATGAACTTCCGGCCGATAAAGTCAGTGACCTTTGTGGTATTGCCTACAGCTTGGATGAAAAGAAGTTAGATTTTCTCATCACTTTTGCACGACTTCTTCAGGAAACAGATATCTAAACAAGGATGGGCAATCTATGCGTGTTGCAGTATGCGATGACGAGCAAAAGGACTTGGATCAGATTTTGGACGCTGTATCCACCTATGGAGCACTGGAGATTTCCGGTTTTACCAATAGCAAGGACCTTTTGGATGCATCGGAGCGGAAACCTTTTGATCTCGTGGTTTTGGATATTGAGATGCCGGGAATAAATGGCTATGACGCAGCAGTCAAACTGAGATCTCTGGCGAAGCAACCCTTGATTATCTTCCTGACCAACAGCATGGCCTATACCCTGCGGGGGTATGGTGTCGCTTTCCGCTATCTGACCAAACCGATTAATCAGGAACAGCTACATTCTGCCTTGGACTCTGCGATCCGGGAAGTCCAGGCAAATCGCTTTGTATTTCAGGTCGATGGAATCTCCAGAGTAATCCAGATGGACGAGATTTATTATCTGGAGGTTTTTAATCATCATACCGTTTTACACACTATGGATCAGTCCTTTACCTTTCGGGCAACGCTAAAGGAAATACTGGCACAGCTGCCGTCAGGTTACTTTGGAGTGCCCCATCAGAGTTATGTGGTAAATTTTATCCATATACAAACGGCTACAGGCATGGACATTCAGCTGACCAATGGTGCCGTGATCCCAATAAGCCGGAGAAAGAAATTGGAGTTTGATCGCCAGTTTCATCAATACCTGGGGAGATAGCGAATGTATTACTTTGTGGAAGTTGCCTGCGTGCTTTCAGAAGTATGGATGATCCACTGGCTTCTGAAAAGTATGTTTCCTTTACGGAACCATCCGAAATGGGTGGCTGTAGCGCTTTATGGAGGTTATTGCTGTGTGCTTGCGGTACTGTCTTTTCTGCATGACATATCCTCCTTTGTGCGGATCGGGCTGAACCTGGGAATTATTTGGTGCTTGGGGGGTGTACTTTTTTCCGCCAATCCCCTTCGCAGTTTCTTTGCTGCATCAATCATGTGTGCATTGGCTGCGTTTTCGGACGTCTTGGCATCCTCCCTGCTGCTGCACTTTGGCTTTTCTATCGATTCCCTCATGCAAGCAGGACAACAGCGATCGATCTATCTGATCCTGACCCATATTATATTATTCGCCCTTACTGCCTGCGTAACGTCTTTCTTTCCATCCGGGAGAGAGAACATCTCTATGAAATTGCTGATCCTGGTGCTGCCCTGCTGGCTGTGCAGCGCACTGCTGTGCATGATTTTGGCATGGCAGTTGTTCCAGGAAAAAGTGATCTCCCCGCTCTATCTTTTCATCTTACTGGGAATGCTTTACACAGACATTCTATTTGTTTATCAAATTCAGAAACTCAGCATTCAGGAGCAAGAGCGGCGAGAAGGGAAATTGGCGGAACATCACTATGCGATGCAGCAGGCCTATTACGACCAGTTTCGCATCCAGCAGGAGGAAACCAGAGCCTTATGGCACGACATCAGCAAACTGCTGCGGGCGGCCAAATTGGAAGGCAGCAGCGAAGCGCTGGAGCAAGTGGAAGAAATGCTGCATTCTGTGGGAACCGTGGTGGATGTGAATAACCGAGTGGTCAGCGTGATTTTGAATGAATACGCACAGGAGGCCGCAAACGCAAACATTCGCCTGGATATGGATGTACAGATCCCGGCAGAACTTCCCATCACTGCGGTAGATCTGTACATTCTCCTGGGAAATACACTGGAAAACGCAATAGAAGCCTGCTGCTCCCTGCCGCCGGAGGAGCGCGTCATTGAACTGCGGCTGAAACTGCATAACCACATTCTGTTTTATAAGATCTCCAATCCCTATGCCCCTTCCTATTCGGAAAGAATCCGAGGAGAGCTCCATGGATATGGCCTTCAAAATGTCCGCAAATGCGTGGAACAGCATAAGGGAAACTTAGAGATACAAAGCAATAATCAAACTTTTTGCTTAATTGCACATTTAAATACATAAATTAATCGAGTAGGAGGGGCTAATTAGCCCCGACCTCTCACACCACCGTGCATACGGGGCTCGTACACGGCGGTTCAATCGCATGGGGCAAAGACTCGTACCGGTTCAGGATGCTGTAGTATCCGGCCTGTGCGAGTCTTTCGTTTGTAATCGTGTGTGTCAGTATCCCGCTTCCGGCAACTGCCCAGTATCCTTGGCTTCGGCTGTATCCTTCCCACTGCCGGGCGGATTCGGGTCTTTCACCCGTTAGAACGTGCGCTCACCGGGCGCACAAGAAAAGGTAGACAACATGGTGGTTTTCCATGTGTCTACCTTTTCACTTTGCTGGAGGTTTTGACAATTTATTTTATAGAGAAGGTATTTGATGCCCCCTGCTGTAAGAACTTGCGTTAAGCCGTAAAGGATATTTTAGATTGTTATTTGTTTGTTAGCTTTTGAATCAGCTTAACTTGCCTTTTTGTTCTCTCAAGAACACCGGAATATCCAGAACCTGTTAGGCGATCTGCTTGTGTCGGTATTCCCAATAGCACAGGAGCGCAAAAAGTATTGAAAGACTAGAATACATTACCAGAACAATGGGGACCAAGCACGTCACTTGCCCAAACACTTTATATAAATATTGATAGCGAATGGCCTGCTCAATATCCATTAGCCAGTGAGGTAGCAGACCGATGACCTTGCGCAGAAAGGGGTTGAAGATTTCACGCAGAAACATAGGCAGCAGAAGCATAACCGATGGGATCAAAACCGCAAGGACAGAAGACTTCGTTTTTGCCGATACCCACATAACAAGAAAACCCATGAACAAAAAGCCAATATACCCTGCACCAAGGATCAGTCCATAATATTGCAGGAACGTCATATCGTATCGGACGCTCCAGTATCTTGGACAGGATTGGAGCATAAGCTCCGCTCCGTCCGTTCCGAGGTTACCCAATACTACAAGGCTAAAGCAGCCCATGCACAGCCAGTACACCAGCGTGATGGTAATAAAACCCAGCAGCAGTTTGATAACCGTTGACTTCGTCCTTCCGTGGTAGGTGTTGTAATACACCGAATCCGTTTTCCATGAAAACTCATCAGCGAATATGCCTGCCAGTAAAAAGCTCAAAAGGATGACACAGTATTTCATGAGAGAAGGGATTTGCTCACTTGCTTGAACCCACCCTTCCTGATACCCTACCTCGATAGGTGTTTCAAGGGAACGATACTGCTCCATGATGTACTGCTTTTCTTCCTCGGTATAGCTGTAATAACCCCAGTTTCCCTCTTTGTAAAGGAACGCCATATGGCCAGCAATCTTATTTTCGTAAAAACGTAAAAGATCCTCCGACTGGAGGGATTCTATCATTTCCGCATAGGTCTCATCCTCATATTCATCGCCATAAGCCAAACCAATCAGGTCTGCAACGTGCTTAATTCCTTGCAGGTTATGGCGCAGTAGCCAGTTGTTTTCTCCTGGGCGAAGATCCGGCTGGGGTGTACCGTAAATTTCCTTCAACCGAACCAGCGCACTTTCCAGCATAGGCTGATCCAGCGTTCCTGTCCACGGCTCCATATCCTGCCGGAGTTTCACAGCAGCAGCACGCCCAGTTATGGGATTTCCAGCCTCATCTATCCACTCTACCTGCTTCAAGGTCTTGCTGCTGGTATAGGCAACCAGCAAGACCAGTAAAAACAGGACGATCTGATTGGTTCGTTTGCTAACCATTTTCTTAAGTTCATAACCCATCAACGTCACGTAGGCCACCCCTTTCTCAACGAACCTGCTTGCGCCGGTATATCTGCCAACACACCAGTGTCAGTACGACAATCAGTACAGTGTACAGGAATCGCTGAACGTAGAGCATAGGCATAACTTTGCCAAAAATCTCAACGAGTACGTATGGGGAATTTCCCACGTATGCCCGAACCATCTTATCTGGGAAAAAGTTCATCCAAAAGGAGGATCCCTGTGTGATACCATATGAATTCAGAGCATTCGGTATCAGAATCAGCAGAGCCGGTACAGTTGCAGCCAAACTTTCCGACCGGGTAGAGGCGGAAACCAGCATGGCTACCCCGGAAAAGAGCATCCAAATTATATACCCATCCAACAGGGCCAGCAGACTGCGCTGCCGGAAGGTGAGATTAAAAATACATCTCCAATTATCCATAGGTTCCGCAAGAATGGACAGGTCCCCGCCTTCAAATCCAAGCATAGACAGTATCAGTCCATTCAGCGTAAGCATCAACGCCCAGTATACAGCCGTTGTAAGAAGGAATCCGGCAGTCAGCTTGGCAGCGCTCCCCTTCTTCCTGCCATGTTCGGTAGAGAAGTAAACAGCATCTGTTTTCCTGCGAGATTCATTGGCAAAAAGTCCGGATACCAGAAAAGCCATAATGATACTTCCATAAAAAATCACATAATACCCTGCGTCAAAGGCATGAGACCATCCTTGTGCATATCCCATTTGAATGGTTTCGTCCATCTTCTCATAGCAGCTGAGCAGGTATTCCTTTTCATTTTGGGAAAAACGAGAGTACGCCAAACTGCTTTCGTCGTACAGGTAATTCTCCAATTGCTTTATCCGCTGCTCCCGGACGTTGGGAAGGGTCTCAGGGGTCAGTGTCTCTGCAATGAAAAAGTCATCGGCCTCCCATTCGTAATAATCCTTTCCAGCCAGATTCAGCATATCCCGGATATCCATCAGCGGCTGAATCCGCTGAAATCGATAGTCAATATCCTCTGGATGGTCTTTCTCTTCCTCTTCATATCGCTTCAGCACTTCCAGGGCCTTTTCCATCATCGCCTGGTCCAAGGGACCGGACCATTCCTCCTGTGCACTGCGCATTTCCCGGGCTGCAGCAGGGCCTTTCAGCCATTCCCCAGATTCGGTCAGCCACTCGACGCCCTCGTCGCCGTAAACCTCCTGATAGCAGATGTAGCTACTCAGAGCCAGCAAAAGAAGCAGTGCAATTTGGCAACTGGGCCTCAGGAGGATTTTCTTGATCTCATACCATACCATTGCCATCTTCACCACCTGATCTTTCGCCGAAGTAGGAAAGGAACACATCTTCCAGGGAAGTCTCCTCCGGAACCGCTCCGGGCATGGGCGCGTCCTGGGACAAGATCCGCAGCTGTGCGTGATCTGACAGGGTCTTTACATTGGCCACCCGGTACTTCTGATGATAAGCGTACACTTCATCCTTGGGGACGTTGCAGAGCCACCCTTTGTCCGGGCAAGCCGCGATCAGCTCCTCTGTGGTTCCGGTCGCCACAAATCTTCCTTCCTTCATGAGAATGATCTGCCCGGCCACGGATTCCACATCAGAGACGATATGGGTGGAAAGCAGCACGATCCGGTCCGCCGCCAGTTCGCTGATCAGATTCCGGAACCGAATCCGCTCGCTGGGGTCCAGACCTGCCGTGGGCTCGTCCAGAACCAGGATCTTGGGATCGTTCAGCACCGCCTGGGCGATGCCCGCCCGGCGCTTCATGCCGCCGGAGAGGGTCCTCATTTTTTTACCTTTGAATTGGGTCATTCCGGTCAGAAGGAGTACCTCCTGCACCTTTTCTTTGGCTTCCGTTGGCGTAAGGTTTTTCAAAGCAGCGATGTACCTAAGATAGTCCTGAACAGAAAAATCCGGGTAAACGCCAAAATCCTGGGGCAGATACCCTAGCAACTTTCGGTAGGCCTTGTCCATTTTGAAAACGTCCTCACCGTCCCAGGTAATCTCACCGGAGGTTGGGTTTAAGAGGGTAGTGAGCATCCGCATCAGGGTGGTTTTTCCAGCGCCATTGATGCCCAAAAGCCCATATACGCCGCTGTGAAAGGTATAGCTTACCTGATTCACAGCCTTTGTTTTTCTAAAATCTTTGCTTAGATTGGTTATTTTCAGTTCCATAAACAACACGCCCCTTAGTCCTTAGATGCCCATGGGTTATCCGGGAAATCATGGATAGACCAGGGCTCATGCTCATTCAGTTCCGGCTTGATGTCTGGTGCAACCAAGCTGCGCATGATGGTTGCCCCGCCATCTGACATCCACGCTTCATCGTACCAAAAATCATAGATATAGTGTTCGCCTATATAGATCCGATGGGTATAATTCGCTGTTGTTTCGGGTTCTGCTCCGGTTTTTTCAATCATAAAGGTCATGTAAACGGGCAGCGATATGTCCCTATATTCAACGTGTCCCCCACCGCTTATGTGGGAGCCAGAGGGATAGATATCTGGCATGACCTGCTTTGCGATATGGTCCACCGCAGTCTCAAAGTCCGTCCAACTATCCGGGGCGTTTTCCAGCATCTCTCTGGGGATATCCACCAGCACAAATCCGGCAGTCTGGCAGCCGTTTTTGATGAGGTCAAACTGGCGATCCGATACTCGATGGCGGGTCAGTTCCTTATCCTTTTCCGACAAAGTCATGGTGATGCTGTCCAGCACCTCCGAGTCGGCTTTAATACTGGGATCTGCGGTTACGTAGACGCCCATGCTGCCCGGCTTGTAATCAAATTCCAGAACCTCGTCCTGCTCCTGCTCCTGAGTGGCTTCCGTGACAGCTGTGCCAGTGTTTACCGTAGCTGCACCGGTGGGCATAGTTGCTGGGGGAATATGTTCTTCCTTTGTTCCACACCCTGTAGGGACTGTGCAGAAAAGGAGGGAAATGATCAGAATAATAGCTACTTTTTTCATATGGCACTAACTCCTCAGAATGGGCTCTGGTTGTTTTCCGGGAGAATATCTTCTCCGGTAACAGAATTCACGATTTCTTCGATCATCTCTGTGTCTTGATCTATTGACTCCCCGTTAAACCAAACATCATAGGTGTTGTTTACCCCCCGGAAGAGATAATGAAAATAGGTTAATTCATCTGGGCCGGTGATCAACTCCATATAAGCATTCTGGTCGCCTCCCCAAGATGTGAGTTCAGCCTCTTCGGCAGAAATATCTGGCATGATTTGCGTTCTGAGGAGTTCGGCAATCTCGAATTTTCCCTCTCGAGGAGAATCCAACAGTTTTTTTGGAATGTCCACAACTACAATGCCTCCCACTTGCACTCCATCCTGGATGAAGTCGTGCTGAATATCAGAGACAGTTTCACGGATCATATTTTCTGGAAGGGTAATGCTAATGTTGTCCAAGACCTCCGGGGATACATCAATGGAAACTGCTGCAGTGAACTGCGTGTTTTCCTCTTTTCTACATCCAGTGAGCAGCAGTCCTGCTACTGTCACCAACAACACAATATGAACAAAAAATTTTTTCATAAAATCACCTATGTTTTGCAAATTGGAATA
>CALVKL010000089.1 GCA_944332695.1 uncultured Bacilli bacterium | reverse complement strand
TGAATTGAGATGACGGATGCCGGACATTCCTTTGCGCACTTTCCACATCCCACACATTTTTCCAAATCGACTTTTGCCGTAATCCCCTTCCAGATTTCCAGCGCCTGCTTCGGACAGACCTTCAGGCAGCAGCCGCAGGCAACACAAGTTTTGTCGATGAAAGCTTTTCTCCTTTTGCGCGTCTTTGTTTCCATTACAGTATAACCTCCCTGTCTTGATGAAATCAGTATAGCAGAGGAGAAGACTTTCGTTCTGTGACGAAATCACAAAAAGGACTTTCGTTTCCCCGGCTGCCGGGGAAGGCCGGTATACAAAACCGGAGAGATACGGTATAATCAGGAAAAAAGAAAAGGAGATTTTATGGATAAATTCTGGGATGGATTAAAGCACAGCAGCGCGTTTTCCTTTTATTTTGATGAAGAAGGGAAAATCATACCGACAGAGGAGACGGCGTATATGCTGTATGAAGCGGATGTGTTTCCCTTTACCGTGTTTGCAAAGGAGCTGCAGTCCCTCAATGATTACTGCTTCATGCTGATTGGACAGGTGGAGCAGGAGACGCAGGAAAGGGATATGGAACAAAAAGAGATGGAAAACCGGGTAAAAATGGGAGCTGCAGAGTATGAGTGGATGATCAGCGCGGAATTAGAAACCGGTAAATGGAAATGGCTGTCTGACATCACCATTCCCTATGCGGTGATTCTGCTGTATGCGTTTCTGGAAAAAACAATGAAGTACGTGTTTCACATTTTCGAAGAGGAGAACAGGTTTTCGGAACGCCCCAGGATAAAACGGCCCTATCTGTACAGCTGGATCGGGGGCATACTTGGGAGGTCATCGGAGGAGGTTCAGGAGAAATATCCGAAAGCCTTTGCTATTCTGGATGAATGCAGAAGGATCAGAAACAACTTTGCCCATGAATGTCTGGAAGGGGTAAAACTAAGCGGCGACTATGTCAGCCAGGAAAGGACGTTAAGCCCGTCCTTCCGGCTGATTGATTTTATCAACGTTATCACCTTTCTTCTGAATAAAACAGAGGAGAAATACCTGTGAGTATGCATGATCTGAAAAAACAGGATGTGAGGCGGCAGACAAAATGATGTTAAGAGAAGAAATATTCAAATACGTTATGGAAAAATATAAGATTGAACCGGATTACCCCTTTTCAACATATCCGAGTTTTCCGGTTCTGCGCCATGAAGACAACCGGAAATGGTTCGCGCTGATCATGGATGTGCCCAGGGAGAAACTGGGCCTAAAGGGCGCGGAGTATGTAGATATCATGAATGTGAAACTGGGTGATCCGATGCTTGTGGATATGCTGGTTCAGCGGCCGGGTTATTTTTACGGTTACCATATCACCCGCAGCAGCTGGATCTCTGTCCTTTTGGATGGCACCGTTCCCTTTGAGGAGATATGCCAGTGGATCGATGAAAGTTATGCAGTGACGGCCTCCAGGCGAAAAAAGCAGAAGATCCGGCCGCCCAGGGAATGGATCGTGCCGGCAAATCCAAAGTATTATGATATCGAACACGCTTTTGACAGCGTCCGGGAAATCGACTGGAAGCAGGGCAGAGGCATCAAAGCCGGAGATACGGTGTATCTCTATGCGGCGGCGCCGGTATCGGCCATCTTGTACAAATGCACAGTGACGGAAACAGATATCCCCTGTGATTACAGCGATGAGAAGCTGACGATCACCGCATTGATGAAAATAAAGCTGCAGAAAAGATATCAACCGACCCAATTTCCTTTGAAAAAGCTGAAGGAAGAGTATGGCATCTATGGTGTCAGAGGGCCGAGAGGGGTACCGGATCAGCTGAGGGAAGCGTTGGAAAAATGAGGGATCTGGAAATTTCCCACAGTGGATGCGCTAGTCGGGGAACTTGAGGGAGTAAACAGTTATGGCAGACAGTACCGTAGAATATTACAACAGAAATGCAAAGCGTTTTCTGGAAGAAACTACGCAGGTGAATTTTTCAGAAACACAAAATGAGTTTCTGAAACTGCTTCACGAAGAAGCTGTGATTCTGGATTTTGGCTGCGGCTCCGGCCGGGATGCGCTGACGTTTCTGAAACAGGGCTTTCAGGTGGATGCCGTGGACGGTTCCGACAGAATGTGCCGGGCAGCGGCAGAACTTACCGGACTGCCCGTCCGACATATGATGTTTCAGGAGTTGGACGAGAAAGAAAAATATGACGGGATCTGGGCATGTTCTTCCATTCTTCATCTGCCGAAAAAAGAGTTAAAAACGGTGTTGGACAAAATGGCGGCAGCGCTGAAAGCGGAGGGTGTACTCTATGCGTCTTTCAAATACGGAACTTTCGAAGGAGAACGAAATGGACGGTATTTTACCGATTTTACAGAAGTGTCTTTTACAGCCTATATTGGCCAGTCGGATGATTTTAAGATTGAAAAAATGTGGATTACTTTAGATGCAAGACCAAAAAGAAGGGATGAGAAATGGCTGAACGTGATATTGCGAAAGCAGGATATCAGCTGAAAATTGACGGATTTTATGAGAATACTGTGGAG
>CALVKL010000088.1 GCA_944332695.1 uncultured Bacilli bacterium | reverse complement strand
CAGGATCTGCGATCTATGGTGAAAGTTCTGAACCTGTCACCGGTGGCGGTGCTCAAATTCCTGGGATGGTCGGACAAGGCCATCAAAGCCGCCATGGAGGATTGACGATGGCCCAAGAAAACCTATCCGACAAATACGATGCTGCCGTAGTTGCTAACTGGCTGGTAAAGTGCATCCAGTCAAACCACGAGGTGAATTACTGCCCATACTGTCCCTTTTGTGCATCTGACGGGGATTGTCTGGACAACCTCCACATGGCAGCGCATCAGATCATCAAGAAGCTGGCAAACCTCAAATAATGCCGCCAAACCTGTGGCGGCACACGGGCGGAGCTTCGGAGCAGGCCCGGCAGGCACAGCCGGGTTGTACATCTTTCTGTTTCTTCAGGGGAACAGCCTAAATTCCCACACGCTTGGGAGAATGGAGGAAACTATATGAAAAATGCAAATGCAGACCCCAAAAAATTCAATGCCGATTTGCAGAAGCACCTTAGGAAGTGTGAGCTGGAGTACCGGGCGAAGATGATCCCCGGTGCGAGCTGCGTGGACTGGCTGGGTGAATATTGCAATTCGGTGGAAGACATTTCCAGGTATCTGCGTGCGATTGGCTTCAAGATTCGACGGATCGTTGACGAGAAGGATGCAGCTGGAGATGCCCATAGATGGGTCGAGACAACGAACGGCGTTATCGTATATGTCAACGACGGAGGCTTGTTCGGCCTGGTTGCTGCTGCGAAAAGACTGCCCCGTACCGGCGGGTAATCCGGTACCAGACTATTGCAGCACAATACTAGTTAGTGGAGATCTGTGCAAGACCTGCGACACTTGCATGGAGGGAGCTGGGACCCGTCGGCCTTAAACCGCAGAGGCCATCCTGGCAGCGGTGACAGCGCGGAAAGACGGCCCGCCGGATGACTTCCCCCGGCGGTTATACGGAGCGCCAGGTAGGCGGCCCGGGCTCTTCAACCCGGCAAGTGGCCGTTCAAATCGGCCTCGCTCCGCCAGCCCGCAAGGGGCATACTATAACGCCATTTTTTAAGGGAAGGGGGTGAACTGGGTGTTCCATACGGAGGATGAACTATGGGATTACCTGAATGAGCAGCTTCAATATGCAGTTCGAGTGATGGCCGAACTATGGGAGTCCATCAGAAACTCCATGGGGATTGCCGAAGCAGAAGCAGATTTCCCGGAGGATGAAACCAAACCGAAACCGTTGGATTTCTCATGCAGCACTCCGGGACGCTTCCTGTGGCCTCTGGTTCCCTGGTATACCAGTGGATTCACTTAGCGGCGGTTACTGTTGTGGATCAATGAATAACAAATCATCAAAAATCTGTGTGCATTTGGACTTTTGGCGCAAGGATGAAAAAGCCCCGGGGAAACCCGGGGCGGATATGGGGCCGTGGGAAAGCCGGTTCGACTCCGGCAGCCCTGCTAGATCATCAAATATCAAATAAAGGAGAATCACACAATGAGCCAATTTGAAATGGAAAACCGGGATGTTATTCGGATGGTGAACGAGAATCATCGCCGGAGCAATCTGACTTACACCGTGGGATATGTCCTGCCGGCGGAGCAGGCGGAACGCTATGCACGGTTTGAGCACCGGGAAACCGTGCGGGGGCAGAGCTGGAAAGCCGCTGCGGGAGTTGTGTTTACGCTGCTGGTGGCGGCTGCCGGGATTCTGATTCCGCTGCTTTAGGAGGATGAACATGGCAAGCGCAAAAGTGCCGACTGATGAAGAGCGGCGGATCATCCGGGAAAACGGACTGAATCCAGAGGAATTCGCCGTTACCTTCCGCACAGACACGGAAATCTACCTGCTGTGCTACAAAACCCGGGATCAGGTCGTGATCCGGAAGGGGGACCGGCCATGGTAGTCAACGAAAAGGGATTGCTCAAGGCAATGAAAGAGGCGTACAAACTGGACGGCTATACCGTGGCGGTGGACGAGGCGGATCTGATTCTGAGGACGGTGATGTGGACGGTGGTCCTTCATATGGAGGATGCACCCTCCAAGGTGCTGGCCCTGATTACGGAGCATATTCGGAAGCTGCCGGCGCCGGGCACGGCCTACCAGGTGAAGAGGAAGGAAACCCAGACCCAGATGTTCCGAATGGTGAAGGAGGAAATCCTGGACTTCCATACCGATGAAAAACAACGGCGCATCATCCGCCGCACGGAGCTGACCCTGGGCGGTTTCCCGTTGTGGCAGGCCGCCACGGAAAAGACGGTGGTCAAAGTCTACCCGGAGTACGAGGACATTCTGTGCCTTGACAATACGGTTATCCGCCTGGTGGGGGACAATGTACTTTTTGCCGATGACATGACCTCCCGGGCTTACATTCTGTGTACACCGGCGAAGGATGCCAAGCATCTGGAGCAGCTGACCCACCTGAGCAAAATCCAGTGGGTGGCGGAATAAAGAAAATCGGCGTCCCCACCACCAATGCAGGACGCCGATTCATCACACCACAGCCGGAAGGACTGTGCCATTATTGTAGCACAGATAACCACCTCCGGCAAGAGAAAAAAGGAGTAGGTTATGACGGTATTTGAAAAAATTGAGGCCCAGCAGAAGGGGCTGGAAGGAACGGATGCCTATATGGCAGGCCAGCAGCTGAAGGAAATCTGCCGCCGGGATCCGGAGTGCGCCAAGCTGATATTGGCCGATCTGGACAATCCCGAAATGTCCCTGAATTCTGCCGCCGGGAAAATCAAAGCCTGGGCAGATGCCAGACAGAAGGAAACGAAGGCAAAATGCGTCTGTGTTCCGCCGGATGTGGCGGAGGGGATTCTCCGGAAGTTCTACGGCCTGCCGGATGTCTCGGATGCCGGACAGAGCCAGCCGGAACCGGTGACGGAAGCGGCGCCAATTCTGGATCTGGCAAGTTTCTTCTGAGGTTGCGCCATGGAAAAAGAGTATTTTTGCAGGCACTTGCCAGAGCAGCCGCCAAAAGGACTGATCACCTGGGCAAGACGAAATTTGGAGAGAGAGCTGGGCGGAGAGTACACCACCTTCAAAGCGGAGCGCATACGGCTGGAACCGGAAATGCAGGAGCTGATGGACAACCAGACGGTGGGGAAAAGTGTCTGGGCAGCCTATTGCACCTGCACCGCTTGCCAGGAGAGCTACTACACCAAGAAGGTGGAAGGGGCAGATGCCTTCTTCCTGGCTGCGGGAGAAGACGGAGAAACATACATCGTAGACCCGGCAGAAATAATAGATCCGGAGATGGATACCGCTGTGGCGAAGAATGATCAGATTTTCTGCCCGATTTGCGGCAGTCAAACCATTGTCATACATAGCCGAGAACTCCGTGGAGGGAGAACTAAGGCAATTCAGGTGGCAACACTCCACGCTATTGATGGATATGCGGTGGTTGTGTACTGGCTGGTAGAACGAACCATCTTTGAATACGGAAGCGGGCACGATGCAAAGCCGCGATTTGCCTATGTCCTGGGAGAGCGGGGCGGACTTACTGCCTACAGCCACAGATGGCAGGGTGTATACGGAAAAGATGTGCCGGCAAAAAGCTGGAGACCTTTGCAGAACAACTATGAACGATGGGACAACCGATACAGTGACTGGGGATCCATCAACAACACAAAATCCGGGTCAACACTCTATCCGGATGAGCTTCCGAGCCTGATCGGGACAACGGGAGAGAAAACTGGGCTACTGGCATATTGGAAATCAAATAACGCATGGCCGGTGGACTACCTGAAGTTATGGAAAAAGTGGAAGCCGGTGGAAAATCTGGTCAACTCCGGCTTTACTGATATTGTGGGACACGTGGTAAGCTGCGGATACTACGATAAAAAGGTGGAATTGGGGAAAATCGTGGACACATCCAAGCGGAAACCACACGAAATGTTACTCATGAGCAAGGCGGACTTCCGGATCATCAGTCAATGGCAGCACAAACCGTCCTGGAGGAGGTTTGAGCTATGGGCGAAATACCGGAGCGTCCACGGAAAACTGGGGGCAGGGGATTTCTTTCAGGAAGCGGACGTGTTCCATGACAATGGGATGCAGGCTGCCATCGATGTGATGAAGGAATACGGAGACTGTGACCTGGACAAGCTCCGCCGGTACCTGGAAAAGCAGGGTCACAAACCATGGGAGGTCCAACTGCTGAAGGACACCAGAGCCATGTGCCGGGAACTGTCCGGCAGGCAGGAGCTGACCGAGGAAGAACGCTGGCCCCGGCGGCTCCAGGAAACCCATGACAGATTGACCGCCCAGCGCCGCCTTCAGGAGGACGCTGCCAAAGCGGCGGAGTACCAGAAGGGCTTTGACAAGGTACTGGAAACCTATGGTGCCATTGAGTGGACGGACAAAGACTTGGCCATTATCCTGCCAAAGTGCAACGGAGATCTGGTCCGGGAGGGGGATGTGCTGCGGCACTGCGTCGGCGGATATGGCGGAAGACACAGCAAAGGCCAGGCCATCATTCTATTTGTCCGTCATTACCGGCGGCCGGAGCGGTGCTATTATACCCTGAATGTGGACTTCAGCGGATCGGAGCCAAAGGAGATTCAATTGCATGGATACGGCAATGAGCGCCACGGGGATCACAAGCAATACTGCCACAGCATCCCGAAAAAGGTGCGCCAGTTTGTGGACCGCTGGGAGCGGGAAGTATTGCTCCCCTGGTGGCGGGCGCAGCAGAAAAGTAAGAAAAAGGAGCGGAAAACAGCATGAGTGAATTGACCATTACCCGCACGGTGGCGGATGTCACCCGGGATATTCGCATTAAGACCGGGCAGTTTCTGATGGACGCCATTGACATTGGACGACTGCTGTTCGAGGCAAAGGCCATGGTGCCAGCCGGTCAGTGGTCCAAGTATGTGGCGGAAGAGCTGCCTTTTTCCCATTCCTGGGCAAATAACTATATGCGGCTCTACAAAGAACTTGGGAAAGATCAGATGTCCCTGTTTGCCGATTCCCAGGCGCTTGGCAATCTCAGGCCCACCCAGGCCCTGGAACTGCTGGCCCTGCCGGCGGAAGAGCGGGAGGATTTTGTCCAGACCCATGATGTGGAGCATATGTCCACCCGGGAACTGCATCAGGCCATCCGGGAACGGGACGAGGCGAGGAAGGCCCAGCGGGAGGCGGAGTCCAGAGCCGAAGAGGCGGAAGCCAGCCTGGAAGAAGCCCAGAGGTCGGCGGAAAATCAGTTCCGGCAGCTGGAGCAGGTCGCAAAGGATGAAAAGACGGTCACGGACGCCATGCGCAGCCGGGCCGAGGTGGCGGAAAAGGCCCAGGCCGAAGCCCAAAAGCGGGAATCGGCGGCACTGGAAAAGGTGAGCGCCTTGAAAAAGCAGCTTGAGGATGCCAAGGCGGAAGTGAAAAAACTCAGGGATAGTCCTGTGATACCGGATGATCTGATGAAGTCCATGCGGCAGGAGGCGGAGGAATTCGCCGCCAAGAAAGCGGAAGCCAATCTGCAAAAGAAGCTGGAGGCTGCTGAGGAAGAGGTACGGAAAGCACAGCAGGAGCGCCAGGCAGCGGAAGAATCTGCCAGAAGTGCCCGGGAGCAGTTGGAAGCGGCCCAGAAAAATGCCAAGCTGTCCGATCCGGATCTCATGGCGATGCAGGTGCTGGGCCAGCAGATTCTGACCCAGTGGAATGTGATTCTGGGTCACCGGAAAAAGGTCATAGCCAAGGACGCTACCAATGCAGACCCCATTGACGCCTTCCTGCGGAAAATGCTGGACACCATGGCCATGGGCGTGGAAAAGGTGGTGTAAGCATGTCAAATCCGCAAAAGCAGCCATGCCCACACAATGAATTCGTTGGCTGCATGTACCCATCACAGTGTGACCGTTGCGGCTGGAATCCGGAGGTAGGGAAAAAGAGACTGAAGAAAGCCGTTCGGGAAATGAAATTGAGATACCAGAACATGAAGACCTGTCCATGGTGCGGAAGTGAAAGCTTCTTCGTGGATCAGGATGAAAATGGCTGGTATGTGGAATGCGACGGTTGCCTGAGTCAAGGCCCACGCTCAGAAACCCAGGAGAAAGCAGAAAAGGCGTGGAACCGGAGGGAAAATCATGGGTAAGAAAAATCTTCGCCGCATATCCATCCTAGTCACAGCTCAGACCGCCTACAATCTGCAAAGGCTTGCAG
>CALVKL010000087.1 GCA_944332695.1 uncultured Bacilli bacterium | reverse complement strand
GCACATCTTCCGGCAAACTCTGCTTTGAGTTTGCCGGAAGAAAACTATTTTTCTCTGGGGGTATTATTGTGAAAAAAATACATTTTATTATGTTGCTGTTGTGTATGGTGTGTCTCATAAATGGTTGTGCAGAGCCGATCGATACTATCACGACAGACCCAATCACCTCTGACCGCACCACAGATGATGAAAACGAAGTTTTGGCCAATATAGTTCGCCCCACAGTAGCAAATGGGTTCTTCGAGCTTCTTTGTGAAAATTTTTCGGCCAATATCTATCTAGGTTCCAGTGGCGCACGGTTTCTTGATTTTTGGTTGATTTCTGATTCAGATTTAGAGGGTGAGTCGCTTGTGCTCTGCACAAATATAGGAAGTGAAGTGCAGATTGAAATTCCCAAGGCGGCATCCACGCCGTTTGACTTTCCTTTTTATGTTTTTGTGGCTTACCAAGATTTCTCTTGGGGCGATTATGCGGTGAACGAGGATGCTTTCACTGCTGAATTGGAGCAATATAAGAGGGCCTATGATTTGCTAAAATCGAGTCTGCCACAACTATTTGCATACCGTATCCAAGTCAGTTTTAAACAATTGGGAATTGCTACAGACGCTATCTCTGAAACCATACAGGTTAATTCGCTGACAGCTGCAATCGGTGATCAGAAAAAGGAATACAGTATAACCGGATTGCGTTTTCTTCCTGACGCATGCACAACTAAGTATGGAAGCGGTTTGTCTTCCCAAAATCTTGGAATGGGTGGAATATCCATCAATCCAAGCATCGATGGTTACATAGAATTACCGAAACTTAAATTTACTGCAAAAAATGATATTGTATTGGAGAATATATCTTTTGCGGGAAACGAGAGTATAGATATTATTGATTGTATGGTCAGCATCGAGTCGAAGCAAGGGAAGAAGTATACCTTCACATGGGATGGTTCTTCACCCATCGATGTTGACGCTGACTCCCAATTGTCACTTGAGGTCAAGCTCAACCACGCGGACTTATCAAATGCGATTATTGGTGGCAGCGTGGATTACATGATCGTGAACTATTCCAATGGCGAAACAGCATATGAAACGGCAATCCAACTGTATTTTTCGATTTTCCCTGCGCCCCATGACATCTACGCAGTGAAAGTTGATAATATCGATATGTTGCCGTATTACATTGACTACTACAATGTGATTCAGCAAGGGCAGTAATTTTTGAAACTCGGAAAATCTCTTTTAAATGAGAGGTGGCTGACTATGTCGTGGAAACAACTTTTCAAATATGGGATCATCGTATTATTGGTGGTTTTGCTGCTTACGCCAGTAGGGGCGTTGTTTCAAATTTCCAAACTGGAGCAAAGCCAATATACCGCGCCTACAGTTGACGCCAGTGTTGTCCTGGTGGAGCGTGCTTACGGTGATATTTTGGAAGTATCACAAACTGATCTGAAAGAGCGTATTGAACTTTCTGGTCAAGTAATTTGCACAGGATACCTCTATCAAGAAGTGAATTTGGAATCTCCGCACTTACTGCGCCTTTGGGCTCAGTCCGGTGATTATTTGGTTGCAGGCGATCCTATCGGAATCTATAAAGGAGAAACAATCTATTCTTCAACCAACGGGATCATTTCCAAAATCAGTATGGGCACGGAAGCATACATCGAATTTTACGACCTTAGCACATTGTCTTTGGAATGTTATGTTACTGAAGATATTCACAGAATCCTTAGTAGATCGAATTTGGCACTCTCGGATCAGGATGGCATCTCCTATGAGGTCATTCGCATCGAAGATGTCCCCACTCGCAGTGGATTGTATCGGGTGCTTATTCGACCGATCGATGGCTCACTCACTATAGGAACCTCAATTAGCGATTTTTCCATGTTTACCGGAAGAACATACCCCAATTGCATTGTGGTACAGCGTGATTGTGTTTACACCCGCGATGGACTTACATACTATGTGCGTCTCGTCGATTCTAATGGGATTTTTATTGAGGAAGTTCCTGTTGAGATCGGTGAAACAGTTGGAGACTTAATTTTTGTATCAGGAGTGGAACCGGGACAATATTGCGACTCTGGGTACAAAGCAGTTGTAGAAAGCAGTTGAGTCTATGAAGGAACTTGATCTAAGACTAAATCATATCACGAAGAGCTACAATCACCCTGTACTAACGGATGTGAACTTGCATGTCACCAATTCCAGTTACATTACCATTTTGGGGAAATCTGGTTCGGGCAAGTCAACGCTGCTGAATATTCTTGGCCTAATTGAAAATTTTGATTATGGTGAATACATTTTTAACGGAACCACGATACAAAAGAATCTCGATTATGCACGCATGCGATTAGAAAACATTGGATTTATATATCAGTCGTATAATTTGATTTCCACTATGACATGCTTAGAGAATATTCTCATGCCACTGACATATCGGAAAAAGCAAACCGCCAAGGGTCTGGATGAATTAATCGATCTGCTTCAGATTGGTTCACTTCTTAACCAGAGGGTCAATACGCTGTCCGGCGGAGAAAAGCAACGCGTAGCGATTGCCCGTTCGTTAATTCTGGATCCTTGCTTGATCTTAGCGGATGAACCTACTGGAAATCTGGATTCAGCCAATAAGCAAATCATTTTCGACCTACTTACAAAAGAACATCAAAAAGGGCGAGGAATCATTCTGATTACGCATGACGCATATACCGCAGCGCAAGCCGTTACAACCTACACTCTGGAGGGAGGCATGCTTCATGAAACAGTATAGTGGATGTGCGCTGCTCCATCACAGCGTTCTTATGCTTTGGCGCAACAGAAAAAGTTACGCAATGCTATCTGTCACAATCATATTGTCTTTTTCTTTGCTGCTCGGATATTTAGCGTTTACGGATTCTCAACTGTACAATCGATACAAGCACTTGTTCTCGCTGAATCCAGAGACAATTGTCGCTTATAGTCCTACTGATTGCGGAGACCGGCACTATGCCTTAGAGAATCAGGCCACAGCGGCAGATCAGGATGCACAGCTCTATCACTTCTATTCGGCAACGATTCCGCTAGTCCAGTATGGCAATGTACATGCCAGTGCGACATTTCTTCCAAGTGGAAGCTATCCGCTATACACGCTTGGCAGTAACTGGAACGATCAATTTGGTAATACCTATAACTACTGTGAGGAAACAAAACCTATAGCGGGCCGCGACAGTTTCTCTTTGGCGGAGAATGAAACGATTATCAACCAAAGTTTTTATGAAGCTGTTCGGAATGGACGGGAGTTTCCATTTACGCTATCGTTACCGATTCGATGGGAAGACGGCACGATATCCACATATACAGTTACGGTGGTTGGCATATGCGACGACAAATCCAATAGCTCATTGTCGTACAGCGAATATGGTACGCCTGCTGGCTATGTGCAGATTTATCTCTCGCAGTCTTTAATAAATGAATCAGATGTTGAAAGGCTTCCTATTACGCAATGGAACACTTGGATCTGTTCTAAAAATCCACAGGTAATGACAGATTACGCAAAGGAACTGGGAATGGTAGTTCATAGCGTTATCGAGGCCCAAACAGATGCCATGGAGACAATGCACATTCAGGTTGGCACAAAGGGAACAATTGCTGCTGTGCTGCTGTTGTTGCTAGGCATTAATCTGTATTCGAGTTTTGTCAATGCATTAAGTGATCGCAAATTTGAGATTGGGGTGAAACGAGCGATTGGAGCGCCAGGATATTCCATTGTTGGACAGTTTCTAATTGAAAGTATTCTGGTTATGCTGATTAACATACTTTTCTCGGTTGTGCTGGTTGCCGAGGGGCTCATTTTCTATAAGCTCTATCAGCGGTATGTAATGGACTATCAGTGGTCGGCCTATGTGTCTGGTTATTCCATTTCCATGTTTGCGCTATGCGCTGTTACACTCACGCTTGTTTTCAGCCTGTTGTTTGCTTATCGTTCTACTCAGGTTGAAGTGGTTGCGCAACTTAAGTCGGAGTAAGTACCCTGATTTATCCCCAGAAGACCGAGGCGCAGGAAACTTTCTGAGGCGTTGTGTTTTTGTATTTTTCTCTGCTATGGTCTTAATGACTAAGTATTCATAGGCAAACAAAATATTCAAGAACTCGCAACGGCTGAAGATAATGACTGTCGTGCGAGCCTTTGTGCTTTATTATCGCAAAGGAAAGACTTTTGTTGACGAAACGCATAGGAAAGCGTGGTTAATCATAGTTCCATTGAATTGTTGTAAACATGTCCATATGCAGCAAAAGAAGTACGAGTATACACCGATATGTACAATTTACTGCACGCTTCAATGATTCCCGACCAAATTCTAAACCTTTTTGTAGAGCGTCCATGTGATCTTCAACTACGTCGGCCTCTTCGGGCAGCGGCCCGGCGTTACAGCTGGTCCGGCTCCACCGGGGCCAGGGCGTCGGTCCGATCCGCCAGCTGGGATAAGATCAGCTCTT
>CALVKL010000086.1 GCA_944332695.1 uncultured Bacilli bacterium | reverse complement strand
AGAAGTTCAACGACGATGCAGGAGCTTAAAAACCCTTATAAAATCAAGGCTTTTTCGCTCTTGAAGGGCTAATTCCCCAAAAAGCCTTTGTTACAAGCAGTTCGAATATTTTCCGGTTTTGGGGAGAAAAAAGCGCGTTGGGGAGAAGATGGGGAGAACTCGGGGAGAAAATTACAGTATTGAATGCAGATGACACCTACCTAAGAGCCGAATAAAAACAAGGTGGTTATCAGCATGAAATCGAAAATGAAATACTATGACTCCATCCGAAAGGAGTACCCCGAGGTCGTTTCAAAGGATCAGTTTTACCGTATCGCTCACATCAGCAAAGCGACCGCTCTCTACCTTTTGAGCAGCGGAAAAGTCCCCTGCAAGGACTCCGGCAAGAAAACCCGCCGTTACGCAATTCGGATTGACGATATAATCCTCTACCTCATTGACAGAGAGATTAACCCGGAAAACTATCGCGCTTCCGATCTCTGGTACAAGGAACGGTCCGGTCATTACAACTCCCGCGTTACCTATCGCAGAGAACTGTTCAGCATGACCGACGAAGAAAGACGCGCTTTCCGAAAGTACATCGTAGATGAGCTGGCTGAGTATGACGATGTTCTCACAATTCAGGATGCAGCGGAGATCACTGGCTACTGTGATACTTCCTTCCATCGCTGGTGTCAGGATAAGCGCATGAAGTCCTTCTTCATCTCCGGGAAAATATTGATACCGAAAATCAGTCTCATCGACTTTCTTGTCTCCCCGTACTGTTGCAGCATCACCCGGAAGACATGGAAACACCTACTGCTCATCCGCAGCTATCTCGATAGCTGCAAGGAAGCCAAAACTTAATACAAACGGGAAGCCCCGTCATTGCAACTGCGCAAGAGTATGACTCAAAGCAGAACAATGACGGGGCTTTTTCTATTTCTATCAGAATTGGAGGTTAGCAAGATGCACCGTAATAAACTTACCGTGACAGTGGCATTCGAGGCGATGATGAAAGAAACGCCGTATGCCCAATATGACAGTGGCTACGACGGCATCATTCCTGAGTGCCGGACTTGCCGCTTCCACCGTCCTCATTGGAAATATCAATCCTGCGTGTTTGAGAATTGCCCTTATTCACCAAGAGAGCTTTCCACTCGCCGCAGCGAAGCAAAGGAGCGTTGATCGCATGGCAGTCTACCGCGTAAACAAAAACCGCAGCTATACCGTCATGGCGAACTTCCACCTGAGAGACAAGCGGCTTTCACTCAAGGCAGTCGGACTTCTCTCTAAGATGCTCTCTTTCAACGACGGCTGGAAGTTCTCTACTCGTGGGTTATCGGCTATCTGCAAGGAAGGTCCCGACGCGATCCTCTCGGCTCTCCGTGAGCTTGAAAAGACCGGCTATCTCGTCCGTCATCAGGAACGGAACGCAAACGGCAAAATGGGCAGTATGGTCTTTGAAATTTATGAAGAGCCGCAGGAGGTTTTGCCGGACACGGAAAAACCGCATACGGAAAATCCCGATACGGTAAATCCGGTTACGGAACAACCGTACACGGATAAGTCCGCACAAATAAATACTAATCAAGTAATTACTCAAGAAAGAAATAACTCTTTGAGCAATTATCAATCTATCAATCTTGATGGGATGGATGGGATGGAAGAAAGAGCGCGTTATGAAGAGATTATCAAGGATAACCTTGAGCTTGAAATCCTCTCTCACGACAAACGCTTCGATACCGACCGTGTAAATGAGATGGTTGAGATCATGCTGGATGTCATTTGCTCTACCCGTCCCACTATCCGTATCAACGGCGAGGATATGCCGCAGCAAGTGGTCAAATCCCGCTTCCTGAAACTGAACAGCAGCCATATAGAGTATGTCCTTCAGGCAATGGATGAATGCCCTTCCGACATTCGGAACATCAGAGCATATATGCTCACGACACTCTATAACGCATCCCTGACGATGGACAACTACTATTCGGCTCTTGTCAATCATGACCTCTACGGCGGAGGCAGGAAGCCTTGACCGGTCATGAAATCATTCAACTGAAAGGAGGTATCAGGCATGACAATTCTCTATCTTCGGGGCGTGCCGCCTTAGCCCTGACGCTCCCCACCAATTCCCGGAAAGGAGGTTCCCATGCAGGATGAAGTAAATACTAAGGTTGTTGCTATCGCAGTCAAGGGTGGCAAGATCACCGCCGAAGTGCTGGAAAAGGCTCTCCGGAAGTTCATAGCGGAAATCGAGAAGGCTCAGAAGACCGCCTCTCAGCCGAAGACCTATCGGGGCAAGCAGTCCATCAAGCATCTGGTCGAGCAGAATGCCGCCATCAGCAACATCGAGGTGACAGACGGCAATATCAAGTCCTTTGAGCGCACTGCAAAGAAATACGGGATTGACTATGCTCTCAAGAAGGACACCTCCGAGCAGCCTCCCCGCTATCTCGTCTTTTTCAAGGGACGCGATGTGGATGTGATGACGCAGGCGTTCAAGGAATTCTCCGCAAAGTCTGTTAAGCAGAAGGACAAGCCTTCGCTGCGCCAGAAGCTCTCCCGTCATCAGGAGCAGTCCAAAAAGCAGCAGCGTGAAAAGGTCAAGTTCAAAAACATGGATCGGGGCGTTGACCGATGACAAGAAAAATCGACATCAAGCGTCTCATCCTTCTCAACCTCCCGTATGTGTTCGCGTTTTATTTCGTGAACAAAATCGCCACGGTCTTCCGTCTGGCACCCGG
>CALVKL010000085.1 GCA_944332695.1 uncultured Bacilli bacterium | reverse complement strand
GAGGATCACAGCGCGAAAACTCTGTTTGCAGTCATGAATGCAGCGTCGGCAGACCTCGCTATATTTACGCCGTCCGTCCGTATCTAAGAAGAATGCCCACTCCTGCTTCCATTTTGCACTTCGGCTCATAAGTCACGGTCAGGCTTGCGCTCCTTTACCGGCGCAGCCTTCTCCTTCGGAGGCTCGGTCTTTGCCGCTTTCAGCCTGTCCATGATGGAAGACTTTCCGACCTTCTCGGCTGCCTTTTCCTCCTTCGCGCCGTTGTTGATGATTCCGTCAATCATACCGTAATCATCTTCGGTGGACATTTCAGCAGACTTCAAAGGATTGCTGCGTTCGAGAGAGGCGATCCATTCAGCCTTTTCAATACCGAAAATACCCCCTTGAGCGGCGTGTTCCCTGATCTCGCTCATGTCCATGACCATTCCCTCGGTGTTATCTCCGTAGAGACGATAGATGGTATGGTCTTTGCCGATCTCGGCGGCAGCTTCCTCGCGCATGGGCAGCATACCGCCCCATGCGTAGCCATATTCCTTCATCTCATCAACAGAGATGGTCTCGTCCGGCATCCGGTCAACGGGCAAAACCTCCATTTCAAGAAGGTGAACGGTATGCTCGTCAAAACCGTCATAAACATCGGAGATTGCCAGCTTGCCTTTCTCATCGACGATGACGCAGGGGGCTTCATCCCCGAAGGTGTCATGCTCCATCAGCCAGAAGGTGTGACCGTCAACCTCCATATGATCGATGGTATGCCAGGTCCCGACATGACCGGAAACCGCCAGACCGGAGGTGTCCATATTTACCTCGAAGTCCTTCTGCTCCTTTGCTTCCTGCTTCTGCTGCTCTTCGGAAATCATGGGGATTGCGACAATTCTGTCTCCGAGCTTGGCAAACTGCTCCGGCTGCTCGAAGAGCTTTGCATACCTGAGTGCGAGATCGCCGTCCAGCGAGCCGAAGCTGTCATCGGTCAGACCGACAACGGCAAAGGTACCGGCAACAATGTCGTAGATGTCTCCGTCCTCATCCCGCAGAGCGCGGTTGAGCGGCTGACCTTCCAGCTTGCCCTCTTCGTTGCAGACGATGGCAACCGGGTCCTCATAGGGATATACCGCCTGAATGTAGCCGCCCACCAGAGCTTGCAGCCCCTCAAGGCTTGAGTCGATCTCCCTGATCTCCGGCTTCTTTCCCGGCTCAACCACAACGGCAAGAATATTGCCGTCCTTCACAGGCTCTTCGCCGCCCCCGGTGAGGCGGTATTCGTCGGGGATGTCATCAAGACTTCCGTCAAACCGGATGTCCCAGCCGTCTCCGGTGCTGCGCACATAGCCGTCATCGGTATATCTGCCACCTTCGTCCATCGCCACATCCCGCCCAAAGCGTTCATAGTCGATATAGTTTGCCAGAGGTCCGAGATCCTTTTCGTTGTAGATACCGGCTTCGTGGATGTAGTAATATCCCAGCTCCGCATCGTTGTGGACATCGGGGATGAAGTCATAGGTGTCCAGATTGCAGGTCAGGTTGATGAGATCGTCAATGTTATTGACCTCATCGCATCCGGCTTCCATGATCGCCACAAACCTTTCCTGATCATACTTCGGCATCTCTTCGATGAGCGCGGCGAGATAGTTGAGCTTATCAAGGCTCTCGTATTCACCTAACAGATTGGACATTCCGTAGACCGGGCATTCGTAGTCGGTAATGAAAATCTCTTCGTAGGGCTGACCGAAGTCATCCGCAGAGCCGATACCGATACGCTCAAGGACCTTCTGCATCTCTTCCTGTGTGGTCGGGAACTTCACCCATTCCCCGACAAGCTCACCTTCATTGTATTTTCCGAGGTTGGTGACAAAAGCCTCGAAATTGCCGTCAATTACGGGCATAGACATCCTCCTTTCTCAGTCAACCAGAAAGTCCGGTGCGATACACAGCGCATCGAACTCTTCATCGGTCATTTTCTCAAGACGCTGCACCAGAGAGTACAGCATTTCCGCCATCTCGTTATCCATGTCGGAGAGAGGCGTAGTCTTCATGTCGCGGATAAGAGCTTCCCGGCTGGAAATATCGAAGTAGCTCATGAAATTGGTCTCTTCAACAGTGAACATCATAATTCCAGATCCTTTCCTTTGGATTTGTCGGGAACAGCCTTGCGGGACGGCTGCTCCTTTTTTGCTTGGCTCAGCTTTTCCCGGATAGATGTATGCTTGTCCGGCTTTGCTGTCTCTGACCTCTCAGCGGATTTACGGATTGCATGATCGGCAGCTTCCGGCAGTCGCTCACGCCGCCGCTTCTGCTGTGCAAGAATATCTGCCAATGCTTCCTTGTCCACGGGGATAACATGGATAGAGGTTATCCTGCCATGCTCCTGCACAAGCTGATCCGCGCTGCGAAGGCTTTTATGAAAAGGGACCTCTGCGGAGCTGCCATCCTCGAAGGTCATCCGGCTTGTGACCGGTTCAAGAGAGTTCTGTGCGACCTTGAAAGCCAATTCCTTGAAGCTGACCTCATACACATCGCCCATGACCTTTTTCCCCTTGAGCTGCTTGGGAACCACGATACGGGCGGTTATGTCTTCACCTGACTGCTCGGCATAGAAGCGAAGCGTGTTGTGTTCGCGGGTGTCCCGGATGAAAGTCTGTGCCTCCCGGAAGCAGTGCGTCCCGCACTCCCGGCAGAACCAGATCAGCGTCCTGTCTTCGGGCAGAGCATCCTTTGCGGTCTGTGTGATGAACTTCCGGTCAACTTCAAAGTCCTCCTTGTAGTGCCTGACATGGGTATCAACCAGCTTTTTCAGCTCCGCAAGGATGTCCACATCCGTGTGCTTTCTCATACCCATCACTCCAATCCCATTTCATGCTTCTTTGCCTTTGCCGGAGCTTTCTTTTCCGGCTGCGTTCTGGCAGCGGCTTTGAGCTGATCACGGATGGAGGGCTTTTCCTGCTTCTGCTCCTTGCGGATATATTCCAGCGTGGGAGTCAGCTCCCGATAGCAGCCCTGCGTCTTGCGGGAGGCATGACGGCGATGGATTGCAAACAGTGGCTCGCCGTTCTGGGTGACGGTGTTGCCCTCGATTCTGACTTTGTTCTCCATCATGACCTTGAAGGACTGGTTGGATGAACGGTAGGTGGAGAGCACACCGTCGTTCCTTCCGGCAATCTGCGCTTTCAGCGTGTCCATGACAGCATCCTTGATTTTCTTTTCCTCTGGGGTCAGACGATGAGGCTTGGGGGCGGCTATTTCCTCTGTCTGGGAGACAAGCGGGGATTTTACTTCATTGACCGTCACCGCAAACGAGGTGATCTCATCCTTCTCCCATGCCACGACTTCGGGGTCGCGTCCTTCCTCGGCTTCGCGCTCTGCCACATCCATCTGACGGTTGAACTCCGTGGTAAACAGGCTGATCAGTCCGGGATGTGCCTTGCCGACAATGCAACACTCCGAGCTGTCGGGACAGATTTCGACTTCTTTCGCCCAATCCTTGAGGCTCTGATGGATGCGTCCGTCGTGATCCATCTGCTGAATCGTACCGGCGAGAACATACTGTACCCGTTCGGGTGAGAACTGCTCCAAAACACTCTCAACCGCGCTCTCGGAGGCGAGACGGTTGTTTGAATAGTTGTTGCTGATAGCAGCTTCAATCGCGTCACGGCAAGCCATGTTTGCGTCACGGGAGGCTCTGTAAGCATCCAGCTCACCGGCTTCATAGGCGTAGTTTGCGGTCTCACGATAGACAGGAACATCAACCCTTTCGGGTGCTGCGGGAGTCTCGGCTTCAACAGCTTTGTCTTTTTCCTGAGCAAGCACCTTGAGCTTGTCATCTATGCTCTCGATCATCTCAGCAGCCGTCTTTCGGATCGTCTCAAGAGAGCCTTTCAGTTCCTTGGTCTCCTTATCGGTAGACCAACCGGCGATATAGCCGAAGGAATAATCGGAGGTCTCAATGCCGTATCGTTGGCACACCGTATAGGCAACCGCCTCGGCTTCGACCTCCTTTGTGTGGCGGTCCTTCTTTACCGCCTGAACCGCAGAGGTATCTTCCTCGACCTCAAGCCGCCACTCAAATTGATTTTCGTCAACGAAACGCCACTCAGCGTCCTCCGCAGCGGCAATCGCTTCGGCTTCGCTTTCAAACGCTGTCCGGAAGTCGTGCTTCGTGCCGCCCTCACTGACCATGACAATCTTCCATTGAGGCTCCGGTTCCGGCTGGTCAAGGGCATGGAGCTTGGCATGGGCAATCTCATGAATTGCCGTTTTTACCGTCTGGATCTCGCTCATGCCCTCCTGAATGGCAATGCGGCGATCCTCCAAATGGTAATAGCCCTTCGCGCCTCCGGGTATATCCTCAAAGCCTATCGGGACGGGAGATTCCTGCTTGAGCGCATCAAAGAAGGCAGCGTAGTTTTCCACGCTGCCTGTCAGCTCGTCTACAACGATGTTGGGAATCTCCTTGCCGTCGGTCTGGGAAACATCGAATACGCTGACCACCTTGAAGCCGGGGCGCATCACCTCGACAAGCTCGGTGACCGGCTTACCGTCAGCGCCCAGAATCGGCTTCTGCGTCTTGGGATCGATTTTCTCCATCTCGACCTTTGCCTTGTAGGGCGCGGGAGCAAGGATTTTGATGCCCTTTTCGCCCTTCATCACATGGCGGTCAAAGTTGCGCTGCCATGCCGTGTACCCGGCAATCAGCGTTGCCTCCGGCTTCTGCATGGCGATGAGCAGGGTGTTGTTGAACGAATAGTTGTAAAACTTGGACATCGTGCGAAGGTATTCCTTGAAGCGTTCCGATTCAAAGATTTCCTTGATGCCCTGTTCCAGCTTGTCCGTTATCTCGCGGACTTGCTGGGCATTTTTGTTCTCCGGCATTTCTCAACCTCCTTACTTATCAAACTCCATCTTGAAGCTGACATACTTGCCGCCGGTATCATCCAGCCGGATCACCGCGTCATAGAGCTGCGGCTTCTTCGGGGTATAAAGCCCGGTCACCCGACACCATCCCTTGTCAAGTAGCTCCTTGGCAATCTTCTTCGTCAGCTTCTTTTTCTTGGATGCAAAGAACTTGTTGTCCTCCCACAAGCAGAAGGAACAGTCACGGTTGGAGCAATAGTAGTTTCCCTTTCCCACATAGACCGGAGATCCGCAGCGAGG
>CALVKL010000084.1 GCA_944332695.1 uncultured Bacilli bacterium | reverse complement strand
CTTAGAGCTGATACGACCGACCAAAACCAAGATAACACATCCGGGTGTAGCGCAGTTGGTAGCGCGCCTGCTTTGGGAGCTAAAGGTCGCTGCCCAATCCCCGTTTCAAAAAAGCGAGGAAACGCGAGAAAAACGGAGGAAAAACGAGCATTTGCCGTTTGACCCACCCCCGCAAAAGTGGTTTGACCACAATTTTGACCAGTTCTGTGAGAACTACAATTTCATAAGTTTTTTCACCTTCGAGGTGTAGCTCATCTGGTAGAGCGCCTGGTTTGGGAGCTGGAACACCAAAACGGTTCGACTGCTCCAAATATTGGATACGCCCCTTTATCTTCGCAATTACCCCCCATTACTTCCGTTGAAAGTTGGGCAAAAATGTGGTAGAATTTCCTTGACCACATATTTGACCACAACGAGCAATTTCTCTTAATTTCATATCCGGGTGTGGCCCAGTTGGTAGGGCGCCTGGTTTGGGACCAGGATGCCGCGAGTTCGAGTCTCGCCACTCGGACCATTTTGCGGTTTTGACCGCACGAAAAGCCGCAAAGTAGCGATACTTTGCGGCTTTTTCATTATCAACAAAGCAATGGAGATTATGGTATGAAGAACTTATTAGTCGGAAACGGAATTAATATTCAATTTGATAACCAAAGCTATACTACAACAGAAATTGTACTCAGACTTTTAAAAAACTGCGATAGAGATGATTTCCCATCCCATATCATTGTGAACGAACCTTATCTACTCAAGAATTACATTGGTCAACTGTTTTTGGAGGCTAGACTCGCACTTCAGGGAGGCTACGACTCATATGTTACTTGTAAAGCCGAAGAGAACTCATTGATTTCTTTCAAGGAACAATATGCCAAAAAACTTGCTACACTAAAGATAACAGATATTGGTTTTGAAGATTATTACTTGATACATGATCTTGTTTGCCACAAGTATAACACTGTTAATCCAGAGCAATATTATATACGCGAATCCATGAGAATCGCATATCTTTTATCAATTTATAACGATGGTGAACTTGATAAACTGCACTTAAAGTATCCAAAGGCATTTGTTGATTATTTGAAAAGTTTTGATTCAATTTTTACAACCAATTATGATTCAAATGTTGATTCGGTAGTCGACAATGAGGTATATCATATACATGGTTGGTTTAAGCAGCTTTCTGCTGTTTATGACGCCAATTCTTTCAGAAATCAGTTCCCTGATGCACCAATTAAAAACATAACAGTTGATAATGCATACTACTTTTTATATTCGAACGCATTAACCACCCATTGTGGTGATTATAAGGAATTTCAGTTGAAGCAATATGCATATGCAAATGATGCCATAACAAAACTAGCAGCAGCTTATGCAACTAACCCATCTGTTAAAAATGATATCGATTCATGGATTCGCGATGAGAATAGAATAACCTCGAACATGGGATATGCCGTCAAGATGAAAGTATCTAATCCAGAACTTGTATTCTCAGATGATTTTCACTTTGACAAGCTCTCAGCAATCACAGGAGAACTTGATATCTTAGGTCTATCACCTTGGAATGATTTTCATATATTCGAGTCTATCGAAAAAAGCAAAGTAACCAAATGTACCTATTACTACTTTTCCGATGAACAACGCGATAAAGTAACTGAAATACTGCCGACTATATCCGCTAAGGGAATTCTACAGTTGTGTCCGCTAAAAGACTTTTGGAGTAAAATGTATGAAAACTAAGGTTGTAATAAAAAGCAAAAAAGATGCACTCAAATGGTTGGAAGTCTGTAACCTTCTGGCCAAAAGTATGTGTGATTACAATACAGTACTATCGCAGTTTAATTCTCTCAGCGCAAGCGATAGGATAAATATAAAAACTCGACTTAATGAGTGTGATGAAACTCGCAAGAGGAAAATACCAAATACTGAGCAAGATGCTTGGGTTATCGGAATAATGGTTGATGCCCATATCATAGCATGCGAATATAATGTGGATCCGTTGACTGTCTTGCTTTGTGTAAATCCAATTTGCAAGGCAAACGAGCGAATAATACTTAAATAATCATTTCTTTGTTCGAAAAGTGTCAAATCAATCGCCGTCAGCATTTTCCCAATGCTGACGGCCTTTTCTTTGTTTATAGCGGTACAATTATTACTTCAAGCTCTTGTCACAAAATGCTGTGGTACAGCATCCATGTTATAAATTTGTTCTTTTATAAAGTCTGGGTAGATCGTAATATCCGCCAGTTTCTCAATCGGCATCCAGCCAAGAACAACATTGCAGTTATCCTTATGGGATACAAACTCTCCTGTATCTGGAATATCTGAACCATCATCCAATTCAATCAGATAGTAGAACGCAATATTGTGTGCCTGGGTTCCATTCCACTCCCAGAAACATTCCTCTGTCCAGAGTAGCTTTCTGACCTTGATATCAGCCCCGGTTTCTTCCTTGTATTCTCGGGCAAGTCCATCGGCGGTGGTTTCACCGATCTTGACATGACCACCGGGCAGGGCATATTCTCTGCCGTCCCGATCACGCTGTACCAGCAGCTTGCCGTTGCGAACAAGGACACCAACCGTCCGCAGATCGCAGATATATTCATCAGTTCTAAAAATCCAGTCTTTCTCCATCACAGCATCACCGCCCAATCTCCATAATTGTGTGTTCCACTTCCATGTTGAAGCTTTCCTTCTGCATCCAAAGCTCGAAAAGCATCTCTCATTCGCATTACGATTTCCGGGCCAATATCCAGAATATGATGACCGGGGAAAATACGCTTTGCAGGCAGAACTGCGATTTTCTCCAACGAATCTAAATAGCTATGCGGATCAGTAGAAGGATAATTGGCAAACAGGGCGCCTTTATATACCAAGTCACCGCTAAAGAGATATCCTTTTCCTGCTTCCCAGAAGCAAAGGTGTCCCGGAGAATGTCCCGGTGTGTGAAACGCTTGGATCATTCTTCCTCCTAAATCAATGGTGTCACCATCTTTCAGCACACGGCTCGGTTTGCCTTGGAAGATTTCATATTTACTGATATCAAAGTCCTCTGGCAGTTCGCAGCGGTCTGTCAGCATATTCTTTACTGCTTGTGTCGGGAGCGGAAACTTACCATTAAGCCAGTCCAATTCCGCTTCATGGGCATAGAAGTTGGAGAAGTATTTGTGCCCGCCGA
>CALVKL010000083.1 GCA_944332695.1 uncultured Bacilli bacterium | reverse complement strand
ATCGAAAATGAGGGCGGCGGGACTGTGGCACATTTTGACAGTCTTTGTACTGCTGCGTTAGTGCTGCGATATTTGAACGGCGCACCCATGACCGAAGAAGATGCAGACATGGCATGGGATGCTATGCAAGCATTTGATACAAGGAATGAGGGAAAAAGACATTGAAACGATTGATCATCTTTATTGTGGCGGCTGTCCTCATTGTGGCATTGGCTGGATGCACAAAGGAAAGCATAGTCCTGTATGCTTCCGACTTGCTCAGAGTGGAGCGGGCGGGGGCTGTGACAACCATTTCAGACCTTGAGGGAGGCAATGTATATACTCTAAAAACCGTCCGGGTAAAGAAATCGGAAACGGCAACACAGGACAAGGCAACAGCTAAGACCATAGCAGACACGGACACAATGCACATTCAAGTAGTGCATGATGTTCTTATTGTGACATTCAAAGACAGCGGCGATACAGTCTATATCAAGCTGTCAAATAAGCGATTTTGACCGATTATACACGGTTAGAACCCGATTTTATGAGGTGGTGAATAAATGAACCCTAAACAAATTTAAGCCTTGCAAGCCCTCTTGACGCAGCCCACAAAGGCGGCGGCAGCAAAGGAAGCGGGCATTGATGAAAGTACCCTCAGACGGTATCTTTCTGACCCCGAATTTCAAAAGGAATACAAGGCGGCTTTTTCTCAGCTTGTAACGGACGCAACACGGCAAGCGCAAAAATCACTTTCCCCGGCATTGTCTGCCTTGCGTGAGATCGTAGAGGATGAAAAGGAAAGCGCAGGAAGCCGCATTGCGGCAGCCCGTAGCCTACTTGAATATGGCTTGCGTCTGACTGAGTTTAACGACATTTTACGGGACTTAGAGGGGGTAGAGTAGAGTTTGTACTATGACCGATTGAAAGCCCGTGTAAAGACGGCTGTGGCGGTCAAGGAAGCCCAAAAAGCGGAAAGAATAGACATACTTGACTTGATTGCTCCATGCTATCACCCGCTCCATAATGAGGTAATGACAGGCGCATATACAACTTTTCATTTACCCGGCGGGCGTGGTAGTTGTAAAAGCTCCTTTGTCAGTTTGGAAATGGTCAACGGCGTTATGAATGACCCCAAAGCAAACGGAATTGTATTCCGGCGTGTGGCGGGTACGATGCGGGAAAGTGTCTATTCTCAAATTGCATGGGCGATTGAGGAATTGGGCGTTTCCGCTCTGTGGCGGGGTAGTGTGTCACCGATGCAATTCACCTACAAGCCCACGGGACAGCAAATTTTATTCCGTGGTTTGGATGATTCTGCAAAGCTGAAATCTATCAAGCCCCGGCAAGGTTACTTCAAATACATTTGGTTTGAAGAACTTTCCGAAATCCCCGGACAGAATACCGTCCGCAGCGTGCTACAGTCTGTTATGCGTGGCGATGGCGATTTTAGAGTATTTACGAGCTTTAACCCGCCACTATCTACAAACAACTGGGCGAACCGTTACATACTCATTCCCGATGATCGGACAAAGGTTTTCCGTACTGATTATAGGATGATACCCCCGGAATGGCTGGGCGAAGCATTCTTGCTTGAAGCGGAGCGGCTACAGCAGATCAATGAGCAAGCATATAGACATGAGTATTTAGGCGAAGCTACAGGCAGCGGCGGCGAAGTTTTCCCGAATGTGGTAACACGAACTATCACCGATGAGGAAATAGAGCGGATGCAGTATGTCTATTGCGGGCTTGACTGGGGCTTTTCTGTTGACCCCTTTGCATTTGTCCGGCTGAGCTATGACCGCAAAACAGATACAATCTATTTACTTGATGAATTGTATCAAAAGAATTGCAGCAATGCCCGAATTGCCGAATTGATCAAAGAAAAAGGCTATCACTTGAGCGGGAAGCTCAGTCCAGGCGGGGTAATGTATAGCCCTTATGCTGAGCAACAAACAATCTTTGCGGATGCCGCCGAACCGAAAAGCATAGCAGACTTGCGGGGAGCGGGACTAAAGATATACCCTTGCAAGAAATACCCCGGCAGCGTGATATATGGTATCAGATGGCTACAAAATCGAAAGATTGTTATTGACCCCAAACGAACCCCGCACGCATGGAAAGAGTTTACCGAATACGAATACTTGACCACAAAAGACGGTGAATTTCTTGCAGATGTGCCGGACGAAAACAATCACATTTTAGATGCGTGCCGGTACGCACTTGACCGATTGATCAATAACAGGGGCGTATCTGCCTAAGAAAGTGAGGTGTAAACAATGGCATATATGCGTATTCATTGCGGGGATTGTGGCATGGTAAAGGAAGTGCATAAGTATGTACCCGATGATACAGAGGTAAGGTATTGCCCGCTCTGTGGTAGTGAGATTGACCGGGATATATGGGAAACAATGATCATTCCGGCGGTTGAACTGCTGAACAAGGCAAACAGGGCTTTTATTGCAAAGCACACAGAGGAAAACACAACCCCCATTTACATTGATGTGATTGCAGATCATTTCACACGGGATGATATGTAGGATAATTCAAGAAAGGACTTTTTACCATGAGATATGAAGATGAAAGCCCCGGCGAATGGCAAGTTGACCCCAAAACGGGCGAACGCTTCCGCATGATCGGCAAAATTAAAGAATATGAGCTTATGGTTCGTATTGACGGTATCGAAATCCCGCAAAGCCAACTTGCAGACTATCACAAACGCAAGAAAGAAGCAGAGGAACGGCGCAAGGCTGAAGCTATGGAAGCGGCGAAGAACCGCCCAGAGCCTAAAAGCTGCCC
>CALVKL010000082.1 GCA_944332695.1 uncultured Bacilli bacterium | reverse complement strand
TTCAAGAAGTATTAACTAAAGTAAGAGCTGGTCAATTAATAACATACTTAGAATTTCAAAAATTATATCAACCATATATAAAAATAATGAGTGAGATAGAATTTGCTAATATCCTTGAAATAAGTTATGGTAATTATAATACTATAAAAAGTAGCGGAACCCGAGCTAGAATATTAAAAAGTATTAAAAAAGAAACAAGTGAAGAAGAAAAGAAAAAAATACTTCAAGAAGTATTAAGTAAAGTAAGAATAGGTCAATCAATAACTTATTTGGAATTTCAAGAATTATATCAACCATATATAAATATAATGAGTGAAATGGAATTTGCTAATATTCTTGGAATAAGTTATGACAATTATAAAAACATAAAATATAAAGGAATTAAAACAACTATAAATGATTGTAGTAGTCAAAATAAAATTAATCAAATAAAACATCTAATAAGAGATTCTAGATATTATACTAAAGAAGAATTAGAAATATTATGTAGTAAATGTGAAATAGAATTGCCAATAATATTTAATATTGCAAAAGTAGAAGATGGAAATATAAATATTGAAATTCTTAATAGAAATGGTCAAATATGGATTGGAGATGTTGCTTGTACTAAAAATTTTGCAAAAGAATATTCTGAATATATGATAAAAATTGCGATACAAGTAGGTAGTATTTTATGTGCTAAATATAATTGTCAAACGGCAAAAGATGATTTTGTAAGTGATTCAATACTATATATAATAGAAAACGGTGGCGCAATAGAGAAGAATTTTGGTGCTGATAGGGAATTAGTAAAAAAAGTAATTTTTACAAGAATTTTCAAATACCTAGAACTTTTGTGTTTAAATAAATCTCATAATAAAATGACTTCAACTTTTCAACCAAATAGTAATAATAATGCATATATTGAAGATGGAGTTGAAGAAAAAATATTAGAACAAGAAATTAACTTACAAGACGTAGAAATTTTCGAAGAAAAAATTATAATAATTTTAAAATATTATTTAATGAAAGGATATACGGAAGAAGAAGCTATGCTAATTGTAAGTAATTACATGAAAATGAGTGTTAGAAATGTAACAGCAATGTTAAAAGAATATATGATTGCTAAACAAAAAGTAAAAGTGACGAGCAATGGTCGTTATATATTAATATAAAAGTATAATTTACTTGTTAATACCAAACAAATATGTTATAATTAAAAAGAGCCTAGAAACTCTCGCAGTTTGGAGGTTTTTTTATGTCAAGATTTATTTTTGTAACTGGTGGCGTAGTATCAGGATTAGGTAAAGGAATTACTGCCTCAAGTATTGCTTTATTATTAAAAGCAAGAGGGTATAAGGTTTTTATGCAAAAATTTGATCCTTATATTAATGTTGATCCAGGGACAATGTCTCCTTATCAACACGGAGAGGTTTTCGTCACCCATGATGGTGCAGAAACGGATTTAGATTTAGGTCATTACGAAAGATTTATCGATGAGGAATTAAATTATTCTTCTAATTGTACAACGGGTAAAATATTTTCTTCAGTTATTGAGAAAGAACGAAGAGGGGATTATTTAGGTGCAACAGTCCAATTTGTTCCTCACATAACTAACGAAATTAAAAACAAAGTTTATGAAGCTAGTTCAACTAGCCATGCTGATTTTGTTATAACTGAAATTGGGGGAACAATTGGTGATATTGAATCGCAAGTTTATTTAGAATCATTAAGACAATTAAGAAATGATTTAGGAAAAGAAAAAACTTTGTTTGTTCATACAACTTTAATTCCTTATATTTATGGTTCAGGCGAACTCAAAACTAAGCCAACTCAACATTCAGTAATTGAATTAAGAAGCTTAGGTATTCAACCAGATATTTTGGTTTGTAGAGCGCCTTATAAATTAGATTCTGATATTAAAAAGAAATTATCTTTATATTGTAGCGTGGATATGAACAATATAATTGATGCTGTTGATGTTAAAAATATTTATCAAATACCATTAAATTTTTATTATCAAAAAATAGATGAAGTTATTTTAAAACAATTTAATTTAGAAATAAAAAAATCCAATATAAAATATTGGGAAGATTTAGTTAATAAAGTTGATAATTTAAAAGATGAGATAGAAATAGCTTTAGTCGGTAAATATATCGAACTACACGACGCTTATATTTCAGTAGTTGAAAGCTTAAAACATGCGGGATATAAATATAATGTTAAAATAAATATTAATTGGGTTGATTCGGAAAAATTAGAAAATCTTGATTTAAAAGAAGTTTTTAAAAATTCTAAAGGAATAGTTGTTCCTGGCGGATTTGGAAGTCGTGGAATTGAAGGAAAAATTAAAGCTATTACTTATGCTAGAGAAAATAATATTCCTTTTTTAGGGTTGTGTTTAGGAATGCAATTAGCATGTATCGAATTTGCAAGAAATGTTTGTGGTATTACTAATGCTAATTCTACTGAGTTTGATGAGTTAACTAATAATCCTATTATCGATCTAATGAGTGATCAAAAACAAATTATTAATATGGGTGGAACTCTAAGATTAGGTAATTATGATTGTAAAATAAAAAAAGATACTTTGGCTTATAGTTTGTATAAAGAAGAAAATATTAAAGAAAGACATCGTCATCGCTATGAATTTAATAATACCTATAGAAATATTCTAGAAAAAAAAGGCTTTGTTTTTTCAGGAATAAATGAAAAATCTAATTTAGTTGAAATAGTTGAAAACCCTAATCATCCATTTTTTATCGCTTGTCAATTTCATCCGGAATTTAAGTCAAGACCAACTAGACCACATCCTTTGTTTGATGGTTTTATTAAAAATAGTATTAAAAGACTTTAAACTGAAATGCACCCTTGAAAGTAGGCATCAAAAAAAAGACTAGGTCAAATGAACTGAACCCCAAAAGTTGGACAGTTTA
>CALVKL010000081.1 GCA_944332695.1 uncultured Bacilli bacterium | reverse complement strand
ATTACATTGTGAACTACTATCTTCAATAATATTATTACAGCTTATATATTCTCTAGTATATGGATTTATTGTTCCAACACATATTTTCTGATTAATTCGTTCAATCAATAACTCTTGTGGAACATCGATAAATTCATCAAGACCAGATTCATAATCTTTTAAATGAAAATATGGTTTATAGTCTTCATTCCAACATAATCCTACAAAATATTTTTTCATTTTTACCTCCTTTACAATTTAAATTTCAAAAAAAGGGGGACCTAAAATAAGGTCCTCCTCCCCCAAAACTAATTAATCTAATTGGAATTTAAATAAATTTTCATTATAATACCATTAATTTCCATTTAAATCAATATGTTTATAAAATTTAAAAGAAAAAATGCCACTGATGTAGAAAACACATCATTAAAATTCTTTTTTACTTATATTTATTAGTGATTTAGTCATGTGTTTCCTTATTCTAATGTCGTACATATACTTACTAAAATTTTATTTTCTAGTATTTTTAAACGACTATTTTCATCTACTTTTGGAAATCTATAATAGTTTGTAAAAACTTGAAAAACAAGCATTTCTACTAATCTTTCCTTTGTAGTAAAATCACACTCTCCACATGATAAGTATTACTAAACATATCAAATGGCGTAATTTCCAAAATTTTGTATGATTTTTTTAATATTTTTAAATCTCTAGCTAATGTAACGGGATCGCATGAAACATAAATAATTTTTTGAGGTTTTATTTTAATAATATTTTTGATTGTATTTTCATCTAATCCAAATCGCGGTGGATCAACAATTACACAATCAGCTTTAAAATTATCATTTAATACTGTCCCAACATCACCAAGTTTAAAATTAATATTGGAAATATTATTTATTCTTTTGTTGATTAAAGCATCTTTAATTGCTGATTCATTTATTTCAATTCCTAAAACATCTTTTACTTTATGAGCAATATAAAGGCCAATTGTTCCAGTACCGCAATATAAATCTAAAACGTTCATACTATTATCAACATATTTTAAAACTTGATTATAAATATTAATCATACCTATTCGATTGACCTGAAAAAAAGAATTGGGAGAAATAACAAATTTTAAATTATTTATTTCTTCTAAAATATATCCTTTACCTTTTAAAATTTGATTATCCACAATAATAGTATCAACTTCTTTAAATTCATCAATATTTATTTTCCCATTAGTAATAACCAACATTATCTCTTTATTAGTAACTCTAATAACTATTTTTTTAATACTATTTAAATCGATATTATTTAACTTTTTAATTAAACTATTAATTCTTTTATCGGCAATTAAGCAATCATCAATATTAATAATATCATAGGATTTTTTTTGATAGTATCCTATCTTTTTGTTGACATGTAAAGTAACTTTATTACGATAATTATACTGAACACTTGGGACAATTTTTCCAACACAATCTAAACCACTAAATTTTTTTATTATTTCTTTTACTTTGTTTTCTTTAAATTTTAATTGTTCCTCATATGATATATGTAATAAATTACACCCGCCACACTTATCATAATATTTACATTTACTTGCTACTCGAAGTGGGCTTTTTTTGATATATTTAATAACTTTCCCTTCACTATATTTTTTCTTATCAGTAGTTATTTCTACATCAACAATTTCATCAATTAATGCATCTTCAACAAAAATAGTTTTATCTGTTTTAGCAATGCCTCGACCAAAATGATCTAAATTTACAATTTTCAAATTTTTCATAACATTATTATATCATGAAAAAAGAATGTCATAAAACATTCTACTTAAATATTTTCTTAAAAAATAAAAATATTTTTTTTAAAACTTTTTTTATTTTAGCTAAAATACTAATTTTTTCTTTAGTGTATATAACATCAACTGTTTTATCAGCAATCATTTTCCCCGCAACTATTTTAATACTTGGTAAATAACCAGCAATATCGGGACTAGTAAAACTATAAGTAGTATCTTTAATAATTGTTTTTATCAGACTAGATGAAGCTACATTACCATCAGAATATAAATAATTAATTATTAATGTATATTGCTCCGAATCTAAAATAGAGTCTTGAACAAAACCATTTAATTTATTTTCTTTAATTATCTTTGGATAGTCTAAATAAGCATAATTAAAATCTAAATTGCCATTTATACCATCTATTTGACCTGTACTGGTGTATTGCCACATACCATAATTTTCTTCGAAATTAACACTTTCGCTCCATTGGGCTATCCATTTATCATACATATTTAAGTCAGATAAAATAAGATTATTTCTAAACCAATAAGTAGATGCATATATAGCTACATAATAATTGTTCTTTTCTAATATTTGGCAAAAATTACTAATGATAGGCGTTAGTTTATTTTTACCAATAGAAGCTTGACTAGAAGATGCATAATTAGGGTTGTCAATATTATGATTATCTTCGGTATCTATTATAATTGGATATTCGAATTGTTTACCCTTTATAATATCTAAAACGAACTGTGCTTCTGAAGTTGATTCTTCAATGGTTGTTGCACAAGAATAATAATAAGTTCCAACCATTAATCCTATTTCTTTGCATAACTTATAATTATTTTCAAAATAATCATCAACATATTTTAATTTAGATTTACCATACGTAGTATACCCACAACGAATTATAACAAATTCAATTCCCGATTCTTTTATTTTCTTAAAATCATCTAAAGATAAATTCCCTTGCCATTCTGAAATATCAATACCTTTTATTTTCATATTTTCACCTCTTTATATAATATATGAAGATAAAAAATATTGATAAAGTTATAAAGTTTAATGTTAAAAGATTTTATAACACAAAAAAATTGGCAACTTGCTATTTTCGCTTTAACACTATCTTCGCCGTTAAAGAGCTTAACTTCTGTGTTCGAGATGGGAACAGGTGTATCCTCTTTGCTATCGTCACCAATTTAAATATAGAGAAAATAATTCTCTGAAAACATGGTAATTGTTTATATCGACATCTAGTAAAAATAAGATGATTAAATCCTCGTTCTATTAGTATTAGTCAGCTCAATGTGTCACCACACTTCCACCTCTAACCTATCAACCTCATCGTCTTTGAGGGAACTTACTATTTAAAATATGGGAAAACTCATCT
>CALVKL010000080.1 GCA_944332695.1 uncultured Bacilli bacterium | reverse complement strand
TGAGAGGAGCTGAAAGTATGAATGAAATAGAAAATATTAATGATTTATTGATATATAGAAATAAAGATGGCAATATAATGGTAGATGCTATATTTAAAGATGAAACATTATGGCTTACACAAAAATCTATGGCCAAAGTTTTTGATTGTTCTACTGATAATATTAGTTTACATCTTAAAAATATTTTTGAAAGCGAAGAATTAAACAAAAATTCAGTTACCGAGAAATTCTCGGCAACTGCTTCAGATGGCAAAAACTATCTTACCAATTTTTATAATTTAGATGCTATTATTGCTGTTGGATATCGTGTTAATTCAAAAAAAGCAACAGAATTTAGAATATGGGCAACAAAAATATTAAAAGAATATATGACAAAGGGTTTTGCTTTAAACGATGAAAGATTTATTAAAGGTAATAAATACGATGCTAAATATTTTGATGAATTATTAGAACGAATTAAAACAATTCGAGCAAGTGAAAGAATGGCTTATCAAAAAATAACTGATTTATTTATTGCAACATCTACTGATTATAATCCTAAATCAGAAGAAGCTTATACCTTTTTTAAAATAGTTCAAAATAAGTTACATTATGCTATTTCAGGTCATACTTCAGCAGAATTAATATACGAAAGAGCAAATTCAAATAAAGATAATATGGGCTTGACTACTTGGAAAAATAGTCCTGATGGATTAATATATAAATATGATGTGGTAGTTGCTAAAAATTACTTAAATGAAGATGAAATATCTAAATTAAATGATTTAACTAATATGTTCTTAGTCTTTGCAGAAGATGAAGCCAAAGATAGACATGTTATGACGATGCAAGACTGGATAAATGCAACAGATGATTTATTAAAATTTAGAAGAAAGAATGTATTACAAAGTTCTGGGAAAGTATCTCATAAACAAGCGATAGAAAAAGCAGAAAATGAATATGAAAAATATAGAGTCATTCAAGATCAAAAATATATTTCTACAATGGACGAATTTTATAATAAATATTTAGAAGAAAATAAAGCAGAAAATAATGAGTAATAAATAATATAATTTCAATTAAAAAGTGTTAGAATGTGAACACTTATAGTAAATAAAAATTGCACATTTGCTCTTCTTCTTTCTTAGTAATAAAATTATTATGGAAGGAGAATGCATAGTATGAAAAAATATGATTATAAAGAGTTAACAGAAAAATTAGAAAGATGCAAAAACATCGATTTAAAAGATGTTACTTTAGATGATGTGGACGATATTAAGGATATGAAAATTGATAGAAGAAAAAGTAGAGATGAAAGAATATTAGATTTTATAAGTAAAACTAAAAATCCATATATATTTAAAGTAAATGGAAAATTAGTAAGAATAAGATTTTCAGAAGATAGCAACTTAACTGCTGATGATTGTCTTACTAGATGTTTAGAAAATTTATATAAATAAAATATAAGGAGTATAGTGTGAAAAAATATATGAAGTTTACATATAGAAAAGCTAAAAATGATGATATAATAGATATTGCTAAACTTGTGACTGATTTGCTTGGGACATGCAATTTAAATTTAAATAAATCTATATTAGAAAACAATGTAGATTCAATAACAAAAGACATAAATAATTATTATGTTTGTTTATATAATAATAAAATAATTGGTGCTTGTGGCTTAAGTGACATAATGGGAAAAGATAGATATAATTTTAAATTAGAAAACATTAGAGAAATACTTTATTTAGTAGTTAATAAAAAATATCAACGATTGGGAATTGGTACAAAACTATTAGATATATGTTCTAATGGTGTAAGTGAAAAAATAATTTATGAGGCTTGGGGAGATAACGGAAAATATGTTAATTCTAAATTTATTTTAGAAAAATGTGGTTATAAATTATATAAAGACTTAGGAAACGATTATTATAAAAAACATAATTATTGCAAAGAATGTGTTAACAGAGATAAAGAATGTAATGAATGTTTAGCTGAAATTTGGATTAAACAAAATAATTATTAAGGAAGTGATGAATCATGGAAAATCGACAAAATTCGACAAACATCAACTGATTGATTACGATTTATTGCAACCCCCTAGAGAAACCCTTATAAATAAAGGATTTTCTTAATATTTTGATTTTGCGTGCTTTTGATAAAGAAGTGCTAAAATCATTCAAAATAAATAAAAATATAGCAAATTTAATGATATTTTGTGGTAGATTTAGAAAGGTGATTACGTCGTTACAACCCCTTAACTTTTTACAATGATAAAAATATGGGAAAATAAAATTATTTAGGGAGGATAATTATGAAAATATTAGAAATTGTATTCGGGAATTCATGTTATATGACAATGAAAAATAGTTCACTCAGAAGTAATAACATTTTGTTATTCAATTTACTTTTGAATGTAGGCGATTTATCCAAAATTGAAGAACACAAGATAAATATACCAGATGAATTATGTAATGAAAATGGTAACTATTCTTTTAAAAAAGAAATAGTAATTATTAATGAAGCAATCAAAAGAAAAGATAAAATAAGAATTTGGACAAGTCATTATAATATTTATTCTTATTTGATTATGTTATATATTTGTAATATTTTAAAAAATATTGAATGTGATTTATATGTTACATATAGTGATGAATGTGACAATGTCGAGTATTGTATTTCTCCAAGTGTGATGAATCCAAAAGAGTTAGAAAATTTAGCAAAATTAGAACATAAATTATCTGAGGATGATATACTTAAATTTTCTAATACATGGGAGGAACTTGTTAAAAGTAATTCTGAAATGAGGATATTGGAGAACGGCATAGTAAAATCAGTATCAATTAGTTATTATGATAGTATGATTCTTGATAAACTTAAATTATTAGGGAGTGTTAAAGTTTCCAAGTTAGTAGCTATGTTGATCCAAGAAATATATTTAATGGATATTTTATATGTATATCTTATAAAGAAATTAATAAAAAGTGGTAAAATAAAAGTTGTAAAAATTGATAATAATAGATTTTTTGATAATGTTATTGAACTAGTATAATCTATAACGCGAAGGAGCGAGTAAAATGTATGAAAATAATGATAATGAGTTTAAAAAAATGGTATCAACTGGTTGATTACGATTTATTACAACCCCTAGAGAAACCCTCATAAATATAGGAATTATTTGATTTTAGATCTTGTACATTTTTGTTTAAAAATGGTAA
>CALVKL010000079.1 GCA_944332695.1 uncultured Bacilli bacterium | reverse complement strand
GAATTTAATAATTGTACGTCTGCTTCTGGCATAGAATAAACAGTAGTAGTAATAGGACTAACACCAAATTTATTAGAGTAATGTTGGATTAATCTAGTCCAATTTTGATTTTGATTATCCGTTCTACATAATGTTTGATAATCAAGATTAGTTCTTGATTTTGCAAAAGATACCCAATTTTCTAATTGTCCGCTCCACATATAATTAATTTGTTCGTCTGAATATTTTAATCCGGTAGGATCATATACAGGGCTGAAGTTTGGATTTGAAAAGCTTTTATTAACTCTTTTACAATAGATTCCTTGTATTAATTGTGGTGTAAAACTTGTAGTACCATCATCATTACTTTTCCAAACTGGAACAGGCGGGTTTACTTTTCCGTCTCTATGAACTATTGATGTCATATATTCTTTTGGCATTTTAACAACTACAACAGAATTGTAATCTTCACTATCACTTAAATAATTCATAATCACCTGTTCTAATCCAACTTTTTGCAATGTTTCCGTATCTATTGGAGCAAGTGTTGAGTGCATGCTATACCCATACCAACTTTTTAATCCATTATTAAATATATCTTCTATAATATCTGGATCATCGGTTGAAGTCTTATGTAGATAATAAATATAATCTTCTTGTTTTAAACTCATATCAAACACCTCTTTTATTTAACATTTTCAACTTTGAATTCATTTTTCATCATTTCAAAGATTTGTTTCCTTTCTTCTTTTGTATATGGATCTTTTTGACACTTAAATTTGCTTAAATTCCACTTCCAAAAATTATAACCGAAATGTCTATCAACATATTTTTTGTTAAATAACATTAAAGGTTCTTTATATCTTGGTACAAAATGATAATGTACTTGTGGTTTAGTATTGTCTCTATAAGCATTATTCATTAAACAACAAAAGTTAAACATAGTTGCACCAAAAATTTTTTTACAAACTCTTTCAAGTTCTTTTTCTAATTTTCCTAATTCTTCCCAAGCTTCAGATGTAAGTTCACTTAAAGATTCTTTATCGTTTCCAATAATACAATATCCGGGGTGATCCTGACACCATACACCAAAAATTATATCCCAATTTTTCCCCTTGTATAATTCCATAAATACTCTCCTTATAATTACTACTTTTATATAAATAATTATAACACAAAAATTAAAATAATAATAATATTATTAGTCTTGTGGTACTAAAAAAAGAAAAAATATCTCAAATTGAAACATTTTCACTTTATTTTATATAACTTCAATGTTTATTAATTCATTATCTTTAAACTCTAATTTAAAAGATTGTAGATGTTCCCATTTTCCATTAAAGAAAACCTTATTATTAAATGTATATTCTTTATCATAAAATACTTCACACCATTTTTTTAATAGAAAAGCGATAGCAGTAGAATGAGATATAATTGCAATTCTTTTTCCTTTATTTTCATTTAATACTTTCATTAATCCGTTAAACATTCTAGTTTGAACTTCTTTTTGACTTTCGCCATATCCAACTTTAAAATTTTCATCATTAAATTGTTTTAATTCAAATTCTTGTGGTAGATTGTTCCAACTATCAACACCGTGTATTCTTTCATTAAAAACTTCATCAATATTAACTTTTAAATTATTAGCACTCGCAAAATATTTAGCTGTTGCCATAGCTCTTACATAGTTTGATGAATAAACTATATCTAAATTTTTAAATTCTTCTTGTGAAGATTTTTCTTCCGCAAGTTTCTCACCAGCAATACTTAATGGCGATTTTTCATTTTCTATTAATATTGTTTCATTTGTGTTCGTTGTTCCTCTATGTTCTTTAAATGGGATTGAATGTCTCATTAAATAAATTGTAGTAATCATTTTTTCACTCCTTATTATAAAAGTTATTTAGTTAATTATTTCAATTTGTTCTACATTGATAACAGTTTTATTTTCATCATATTGAATTTTATAAATACTTGGATTGTTTGGTTTTCCATTTAAAACAATATTATTATTAAATTTAATTTCAAAATTTTTTCCGTTATAAGTAAAATGAGTACATATTGTTTTTAGATATGATAATAATATTATTCCGTGTAATACAATAACAGCATTATCTTTTTTATTATCTAATAACTCATTTATAAAATTTTTAAATCTCGTATCTAATTCATTTAAAGATTCGCCAGTACCAAATTTCAACTCTTTATTTTCTAGTGAATCTTTTGCAAAATTTTCTGGTATTTCATCAAAATATTTTACTCCAAACTCTCTTTCATTTATTCTGTCATCTAATTTTATTTTTAAATTATTTAATTCAGAAAGATATTTTGCTGTTTCAATGGCTCTTGATGAATTAGAAGAATACAATTCGCTGATGTTTCTTAATTCTTCTACATTACATAATCTTTTTGCATTTTTTTCTCCTTTTGGAGATAAAATCATATTTTTGTTGAATTCAGACCATAAAACTTTATTACCATTGCTGTAATTATCTATCTCTACAAATGGTCCAGAATGTCTTATCAAATAAATTGTAGTTGCCACTTTATCACTCCTAACTTACATTTATAATTATAACATAGTTTTTAATGGTTTAGTATTGCATGATTATATTTTGTGTCAAAAAAAAGCATAAAAAAACAATCCTGTACTAGCGATTGTTAAATGTTATGCAAATTTAGATAAAACTAATGGATTTGTATTATCAATATCATAATGTTTATAAGTTAATTGACTAACTGCATTTGTTTCAATTATTAGTCTTTCTCGTTTATTATATTTTGATTTTGGTATAGTGTAGTCTAGATAATCTTGAAATGATTTATCAGCATAAGTTTTACTTTTATATAATTTGATTATTCTTTGGGCTGTTAGCTTAGCTTCTTCTTTTAATTTATCATAATTCTTTGGACTTGCTGACGGTTATAAAGTTAAGTATTGTAATAATTTAGATACTAAATTTTCTTATGATAAAGAAGATAAAACTATTTATATAAAAAATGGATTAAATAATCAAATAAAGATACTTTCACTTTTAGATGTATATGTAGATAATCTTTCTAATAATAGTTTTGAAAAAGATTTGTTAAAGCATGTTATTAGCAAAGGAATTGGTATTGAAGATGAGTTTGATGAGAAACATAGTCTTATAGATTGGTATAAGAAAACTGATATAAAAAGTGTTGATAAAACTTTAAAACTACTATCTTCAAAAGGTCGTAAGTTTGTTGATAATTTCAACAGATTTTTTGATATGGAAGAAAAAATATATCCTTATGAAAATGTATCTTTATATGACGATTATACTTTAACTATTTGAAAGACTCTTATAATAAAAACTAGATAAGTCAACTTATACAAAATTTGATAAAATTAATCTAGGAGGATGAT
>CALVKL010000078.1 GCA_944332695.1 uncultured Bacilli bacterium | reverse complement strand
AGGAGGTTTATGATGAAAAGTGGAAAGAAAAGATTTTTGATTTGTGCAGTTTTGGTTGGCGTTGGCTTTGCATTAGCTGATGGCAGTTATTTCGTTGGCCCTAATTTTAATTTAAAATTTTCTTGGAAAACAGGTTTTAATTTGTTTAATGGAAAATACATAACAGGAACACTAGAAGGCTATGGAAATGAAAAACAAGTTTATGCTCGTTATGGCGCTGGAGCAGGTACATATTCTGATTGGGTTAGTGCAAATGATCTAAAAGCAGAAGCTACTGATTATGGGGCAATCACATCTGGTGATTATGAAGCTATTCCTTATTGGCGCTAAGTTGTTAAAGTAATATAGCTCAGCTATATTACTTTTATATTTTGGGGTGATTTATGAAAAATATAGTTAAAATTATGTCTTTTATCAGTTTTTTGATTATAACCTCATTTATTGTAATTATTTTGGAATTGAATCAAAGAGAGAAATATGTGCTTTTTAATGATTATAAATTTCAAAATATAACATTTAAGGATGACGATACAATTACTAATCAACAAATTATAGATTTTATTGATTTAGCAAGGGAAAATAATGTTATTATAACTAAGACTTATTTGTCAGATGATATAACAAATATATATGTAAATGTTGAAAATATTGAATCTTTATACTCTCTTATTAATTCAAATTTTGAATTATCAAAATTCGAAGATAAAAAATTTTTATCAACATTTGATAAAGATGGCATTATAATAAAAGATTTTCTAAATAATTCTAAGTATAATTATAAGTTATTCAGTGAATTGATTGATGAAGGGAAATATTTATATGGAAATTACAAACTTTTTTATCAAAATGATGAACAACTTGAAAATTTTTTCAGTGTGTCAAATATTAACTCGCAACAATTTTTATCACAAGTTCAAACATCAACACTTAATTATACTACATTATCATATATTGTCATTATATTAATATTACTTTTGGGTTTGTTCTATTATGTTTTTCAAATATATAGTGTTTATAATCAATCGAAAAAAATTGGCTGTATGAAATTATTAGGCATAGATAACAAAAAAATATATAAGAATATAATACTAGAACATATTTGGGTTGAATTAATATTTGTTGTATTAATTACCTCTGTTTGTTTATTTTTACCAAATATTACATTCAAAATGTGGTCAATAATATTACTAGCAAATCTATCAATGTTATTATTTATTTTATATATAGATTACATTTGTATAAAAAAAATTTCTGCGAATTGTAGTATATCATCTATATTAAAAAAAGAAGATATAACAAAACCAATAGCAAAAACTAGTATATTTTTGAAAATGGCATTTTCAATATTAATTTTAATATTTGTAGGTTTGTTTCAAAGTTATATAATTGAAGCTGTTGAAAGTTATCGTACACAAAAAAATATAGAACCATTGTTAAATTATGCTGTTTTCTATGGAATTAATGAAAATTTAGATAAAAAAAATTTTTATAAACTTAATAATATTTATAGTGAATTGGGAGCTAATGATATTGATTATTTTTATGCAGATTTTTCAAAATATAATATAAAATTAGAGGAAGATTTAGAACGAACAATAATTGCTGAAAAGAACCACGAATATTACCGTTTTGCTAGTGTTGATAAGAATTATTTAGATAAAATAAATTTAGTTTTATATGATAACAATAATAATACTATTGATGAAATTTCTTCAATGAGTTTAGCTTTTCCAAAAAGTAAAATTAATGAAATAGAACCATTTATTAAGTATTATAATTCTTATTGTAAAGTTGACTATGATAAATATAATTATCCTTTAAATTTTAATATATATGTATATGAAGATACAAAAATGCCAACTTTTAGATTAGAAGAAAATATTTTATCTGTTGAAAGCCCAATTTTAAGAATTATTACAAACGATTTTCCAATTCCATATTTGGAAACCCCATGTGGTATTAATGTGGCTGCGACGGGTATGAATACTTCTTTAAAAATAAAAATTAATAATGACAGAGAAGAAACTTATAATAGATTGTATAAAATTTTACTGAAATATGATTTAAATGAAAACTTGACACCTGAAACTTTTGTTAGTTATAGTGAATATCTATCGGATACATTAAGTGCTGCTCGTGATTCAATTATATTATGTTCATTAACTATTATTGTAATTATGACTGCATATATATTTATATTGATACAATTTGCTTCTATTTTAATTAAAAGTAATGAAAATATAATACTAGTTAAGAAAATTTTAGGTTTTGAATTTTATAGAATATACAAAAAAATAATAATTAAAAATTTTTTGTTTACAATAATTTCTATAGTATTATCATTATTAATATTACGGCTTTTAGGTCAAATCGAATTTTCTATTATTATAATAGCATCAATAATTTTTACAATTATAGATAGTGTTGTATTTTTACTAATTATAAATAAGAAAAAGTTAAATCTAAATTCACTTAATGAATACTTATTAAAGAGGTGATTAATATAATAACAATAGATATACAATCAAAAAAATATGGTGATAAAGAAATTTTAAAAAATTTAAAAGAAAAAATAAAAGATAATGAACTAGTTTCAATTTTGGGACCTAGTGGTTGTGGAAAAACTACATTGTTAAATATGATAGGTGCGATAGATAACGATTATAATGGAACAATTATGTATGATGATGTAAATATTAAAAATGTAAAAGATAAGGATAAATTTATTCGTGAAAATATAAATTACTTGTTTCAAAATTATGCTTTAATAGAAAATGAATCTGTATTAAAAAATTTGTTGTTAGCCCTTGAGTATGAAAAATTAAAAAAAGATGAAAAAATAAAAAAAATACAAAATGCATTAAAAATGGTAGGTCTAAGTGGATACGAAAAAAAAATAATTTACACATTGAGTGGTGGAGAACAACAAAGAATTGCTCTTGCAAGAGTAATGCTAAAAAGGGGAAATATAATTTTAGCAGATGAGCCTACTGGTAATTTAGATAATGATAATAAAGAATTAGTTTTTTCAATTCTTAAAAATATGAAAGAAAAAGGTAAAACTATTATTATGGTTACTCATGATAAATCTTTAACTAAAGATTGTGATAGAACGATTATATTGAAAAAAATATAAATAAAGTCTTAAGTAAATAATTAATATAGTATAGAGTAACTTATTAATATATAAAACTTTATATAAAGCTGATAAAAAAAGTTTAGATGAGTCTAAACTTTTTCTTTTTAAAAAATCGTATTTACAATAAATATTAGTTTTATAAATATCTAATTTATTTACTATGATTGTCAATTAAAATTATTTAATTTGTTGTTGCATTTATTGGACAAAATGAAAAAAAGCCTATATATCATGAGAAAATTGATATAGGTGGTAAGTATGTATTGCCCAAGAAC
>CALVKL010000077.1 GCA_944332695.1 uncultured Bacilli bacterium | reverse complement strand
GTAGGTCCAGTTGGTCCAGTATCACCAGTATCACCAGTTAACCCTTGAATACCTTGTGCACCTGTAGGTCCAGTTGGTCCAGTAGGTCCGGTAGGTCCAACTGGTATAGTTAAATTCAAGAAGAAATTAGGAGAAGTACCAGTTATTGAAGCAGAAGCTGTAGGTCCAGTAGTTACAGTTCCTATTGTAAAAGTAGGATTAATACTAGGTCCAGTTGCACCAGTAGCCCCAGTTGCTCCAGTCGCACCAGTAGCTCCAGTTGCACCAGTCGCTCCAGTTGCACCAGTAGGTCCAGTTGCTCCAGCAGGAATTACAAAATCTAATATAACATTTTGATCAGTTCCTTCATTTATTACTGAAGCTTGACTTCCAGGTAGACCAGTAGTAGTTATACCTACAGTAACAGTAGTAGGACCAGCTGGCCCAGTAGGTCCAGTAGGACCTGTTGCTCCTATACAAGTTACACATGTAGGTTTAAATTTTTGATCTTTTTCTATTTTGCACATGGCATTTTGATATATATCATTAATAATAATCACCTCATTCCTATATATAGAATATGTAAAGTAAAAGAATTTGACTGTAAAAAAAACATAAATGTGGTAAAATTTAGCAAAAAAATATTGTTAATAATATTTTTTTTGTGTACACCAATTATTTATATAGCTGTTCAAAAAATATTGATGATATTTTTAAAGAATTATTTTCATTTTCGTTATTTTAATAGTAATTTTATTAATGCTTAAAAAGCGTATTTAGTATATTTTTTTAATTGACAAAAAAATCAAATGAATGTTAAAATTAAGTTGGTGAAAATATGGTTGCTGAAGTTTTAGTAGAAATTCAAAAAATCGATAAAACATTTACATATTTAATACCTTCTAATTTAAATATTCAAATTGGTATAAGATGTTTAGTACCATTTGGGAATAAAAGATTAGAAGGTTTTGTCGTTGATATAAAAGATGAAATACCAACCGATTATAAATTAAAAGAAATTATTAGTGCAATTGATGAACAACCAGTTTTAAATGAAGAACTATTAGAATTAGGCAAATATATTAGTAAAAAAACTTTATGCACTTTAACGAGTGCTTATCAAACAATGCTACCAACAGCCTTAAAAGCTAAAAACACAAAAAAAATAAATATTAAAACTATTTTATATATAAAAAAAATTAAAGAATATCAACCAACTACTGAAAAAGAAGAAATAATTTTAAATTTATTAAATTTAAAGGATATATCTTTAAAAGAAGCAAATAAAATTTCTAAATATACTATTGATAAATTAATAAATAAAGGAATAATCGAAAAATATGAAAAAGAAATATATCGATTAGACGAAGAAATAATAGAAAAAGATCATAAAAAACAATTAACCAAAGAACAACAAGAAGTAATATCTAAAATAAATTTAAATACATTTCAACCTTATTTATTACATGGTGTAACAGGTTCTGGAAAAACAGAAGTTTATTTACAATTAATTGAACAAGTTATCAAAAATAAACAAGCATTAGTTTTAGTACCTGAAATTAGTTTGACGCCACAATTAGTAGAAACATTTAAAAAAAGATTTGGTAATAATATAGCTATATTACACAGTCGTTTAAGTGATGGCGAGAAATATGATGAATGGCGAAAGATAGAAAAAAGAGAAGTAAATATTGTAATTGGAGCGAGAAGTGCTATATTTGCGCCTTTAACTAATTTAGGAATTATTATAATTGATGAAGAACATTCTAACACTTATAAACAAGAAAATAATCCAAGATATAATGCGATTGATATTGGATTATATCGTGCCAAATATTATAATTGCCCAATTATTTTAGGAAGCGCTACTCCTTCAATTGAAAGTTATACAAGAGCTAAAACTAATATTTATAAGTTATTAGAAATGAAAAATAGAGTCAATAATAATTTACCTCAAGTAACTTTAGTTGATATGAAAGAAGAAATAAAAAATAAAAATCGTATTTTTTCACAACTTTTAAAAGAAAAGATAATAGAAAAACTAAATAATAATGAGCAAGTTATTATTTTATTAAATAGAAGAGGTTATACCACTGTTACAACATGTAATAATTGTGGTTTTACTCATAAATGCCCTAATTGCGATATACCGCTTACTTATCATTTAAAATCAAAAAAAATGGTTTGTCATTATTGTAATTATGAGACTAATAAATTATATAAATGTCCTAGTTGTCATAGTGAAAATATAAAAGAGCGTGGAATGGGAACAGAAAAATTAGAAGAAGAAATAGTAAAAGAGTTTCCAAGCGCTAAATTGATAAGAATGGATATTGATACAACAAGAACTAAACAAGCACATAAAAAAATAATAACTGACTTTGAAAATGAAAAATATAATATTTTAATTGGAACGCAAATGATTGCTAAAGGATTAGATTTTCCTAAAGTGACACTAGTTGGTGTTATTAATGGGGATGCTTCTTTAAATATTCCGGATTTTCGAAGTGGCGAGCGAACATTTCAATTATTAAATCAAGTAGCCGGTCGAGCAGGAAGAAATAATTTAAAAGGTGAAGTTATTATTCAGGGCTTTAATATCGATCACTATAGTTTAATATGTGCCAAAAATCATAATTATATAAGCTTTTACAATGAAGAAATGAAAATCAGAAAAATATTAAAATATCCACCATTTTATAACCTATGTTTAATTAAAATTCAAAATGGTAGTGACATAAAATGTGAAGAAGAAAGTAATAAAATAATAACTTACTTAAAAAATAATTTAAAAGATGAAATTATTTTAGGCCCAACAACAGCAGTAATACCTAAAATAAATAATATTTATTGTTATCAAATAATTATTAAATATAAAGACACAAAAAAAGTTTATTCTTATCTAAAATTTATTAATGATAAATATTTAAATGGTAAAGTAATTGTGGGAATTGATTTTAATCCAAATAAAATATAGTAAAATGTGATATAATATATGTGGTGGTTTAAATGTGGATATTTATTTTAGTTATAATTATAGTTGTTTGTTATATTTATGTAACATATAATAATTTAACTTATTTAAACAAAAAAACAGATAAAGAATTTTTAGACATGGATATATTTTTTAAAAAAAGATTAAGTTTGTTACCTAATGTAATTAATATTTTTAATAGCTATAATTTGGAAAAAGAAACATTGAATCGAATTACCTTTTTAACTAAAGATGATTATGATAAGCAAACAATTAAAGATAGAATTGATATGAACATCGAACTGAATAATTTAATTGATAAATTGTGGGAGATTGCTGATACTAATATAATATTAAAACAAAATCCGATTTTTTTAAATGTAATTAGGCAATTTAATTTAGTTGAAGACGAAATAGTTACTAATAAAAAACAGTATAATCAAACTATTAGTAAATATAACAAAAAAATTAAATGTTTTCCTAGTAATATAGTAGCTAAAATGTTAAAATTAGAACCCAAATATTTATATAATATCGATGAATCAACAAGAAGAATTATTAGAATTGATTCTAATAATCGTGAAGTAATTAGATTAGAAGATAAGAAGGAAGAAGAATTTGTATAATTGTCAATGATGTGAAACAAAATTTTCAATAAAAATTAATTCAATAATTGAGTTAATTTTTTTGTTAGG
>CALVKL010000076.1 GCA_944332695.1 uncultured Bacilli bacterium | reverse complement strand
TTTTCTATTACTTTAATTAATGATAAAGAAATATGTCAAGTATTGATAAATAAGATAAAAGAAATAACAGGAGGTAATAATGGATGAAGTTATTATAAAAAATGAAATAAATATCGAAAATTTAATTTATAAAATAAGAGGAATTCAATTAATGTTAGATAGCGATTTAACTAAAATATATGAAATAGTAAATTATAAAGTTTTAAAAATATAGTATAATTATCATTAATCGCAATACAAATTAATCAGAAATATGATATAATATTTTTGAGAAAAAGGAGCAAAACATGGAAGAATTTATATTATCGATGATGAATCAGTTTGGCTATATCGGAGTTTTCTTACTTATAGCTATTGAAAATATATTCCCACCAATACCTTCAGAAGTAATTTTACTTTTTGGTGGCTTTATGACAACCTATAGTGAATTAAATATTGTGGTAATGGTTATTTTTGCAACATTAGGTTCATTATTAGGTGCGATAGTTTTATATTATATTGGAAAAATATTAAATAAAGAAAGACTAAAAAAGATAGTTTCTGGTAAAGTAGGGAAAATATTACGGCTTAAAAATAGTGATATTGAAAAAGCGGATCATTGGTTTGATACCAAAGGAAATAAAACCGTTTTCTTTTGTAGATTTATACCAATTGTTAGAAGCTTAATTTCTATTCCAGCTGGTATGAGTGAAATGCCGTTAGGTAAGTTTTTCTTATATACTACGACAGGTTCATTAATTTGGAATACGGTTTTAATTGTTATTGGAGCAATAGTTGGTGAAAACTGGAAATCAATATTAAATATTTTTGATACTTATTCAAACGTAGTTTTAGTATTATTAATTATTATTTTTATCATTGGCGTTTATGTTTTTTACCACACTAAAAAAAGAAAAGTAAAAGTTGACAAGTAAAATAAAAATTGTTAAAATTAAACAAATTAAAAACGAGGAAGAGAAATAGTAATAAAATTAATTATTTATAGTGAGTTATCGGTTGGTGGAAGATAATGATAATATTTTATGAACGCGTCTTGGAGTTTTAAAGCAGATCTGCTATAAAGATTAAAGTGTATAGGTTTCTATAAAATAAGGTGGTACCGCGATAATTCGTCCTTATGCTATAGGGACCTTTTATTTTTGAAAGGATGATTTTATGTATAAAGATTATATTATTAAGCTAGTTAAAGGTGTGATTGGTGAAAAAAATATCGTTGTTGAAACCCCACCCAAACCTAATATGGGAGATTATAGTGTTCCTTGCTTTAGTTTTAAAGATGAAGTTAACAAAAATCCTTTAGAAATAGCTAATAAAATCAAAGAAAATATTGATGATGAAGATAAGGCTTTTAGTAAAATTGAAACAATGGGGCCTTATGTTAATTTTTATTTAAATTATGATAAAGTAAGCAATGTTATTAACGAAATACTAGATAAAAAAAATAACTATGGTTCATTAAATCAAGGACATAATGATGCTTTATTGATTGAACATACTTCGATTAATCCCAATGCGGAACCGCACATGGGAAGATGTCGTAATAGTTTAATTGGAGATTTTTTAGCTAATTTATTTAAGTTTGTTGGTTATAAAGTGGAAAGACATTATTTTATTAATGATTTAGGTAAAAAAATAGCTTTATTAGTTATTGGTGTGGAAAAATATGGATTAAAAACAGATCGTTTTAGTGATATTTTAGATGTTTATGTTAAAATAAGTAATGAAGCTAAAGAAGATGAAACCATTGAAAAACAAGCTTTTGATTATTTAGAATTAGTTGAATCAGGAAATAAAGAAATGATTGAAAAATTTAAGAACATTACTGATAAATGTGTCGAAGGACAAATGAAAATATTTAATGAATTAGAAATTAATTTTGATGTTTTTACTCATGAATCAGATTATGTTTACAATAATTATTTAACTAACATATTAGATAAATTAAATAAAAAAGGCAAGTTAAAACAAGATGAAAATGGTAGATATTATGTTGATTTAAGTGATTATAATATTGCAACTAAAGAACCTGTTTTAGTTTTAACTAGATCTAATAAAACATCACTATATCCAATTAAAGATATTGCTTACACAATGCATAAAATAGATTTAAATGATACTAATAATTATATTGTCTTAGGCGAAGATCAAGAAGTTTATATGAAGCAGATAGCAGCTACTTTAGATATTTTAGGATATAAAGCACCCAAATTAATAAGTTATTCTTATGTCTTATTAGATGGCGATAAAATGAGCACTTCTAATGGTACCTTAGTATTGGTAACTGATTTTATTAAAGCTTTAAAAGAAAAAATAAAAAAAGAATTTGAAAATCGTAATTTAGAGTGTAAGGATGATACATTACAAATATTAACTAACGCTTGTATTAAATATACAATGCTTAATGTATCGAGAAATAAAATAGTTAATTTTAATTTTGATAATGCGACTAGTTTTCAAGGTGAATCAGCCATTTATATTTTATATAGTATTGTTAGAATTAATTCAATTTTAAGAAATAATAAATATAATGATGTTGAAATAAAATTAACTGATGATTTGGAATATCAAATAGTTAAAGATTTAATTGAATTTCCTGATTTAGTTAATGATTTATTGACAACTAGCGAACCAGTTTTATTAACTAAATATATCTTTAATTTAACGCAAAAGTTTTCATCATATTATGAAAAAGTAAATATAAGTAATATCGAAGATGAACAAATTAAACATTCTAAATTAATGTTGTTAGAAGCTATTAAAATAGTTTTAACTAATGCATTAAGTATTTTAGGAATTAAAACAATAGATAAAATGTAGTCAAATTAAAAGATACTAGATTATTGGATTTTCATCAAATTATTAAAATTAATAAAAAAATGTTCACTTTTTTAAACTATATGATATAATATTATTGGCTTTTTTAAACCGTTAGATGTTCGGGGATTGCTATTGTATAGAAAACATCATAAAACACAGATGTGAATTTTTATGCCTAGTGCTTGTTATAAGTGGTGTAATTTTGAAATGTCTGAAAGAAATAACAAAAGGAGATGATTATATGGCAGTAGTGTCAATGAGTTATTTACTTGAAGCTGGCGTTCATTTTGGACATCAGACAAAAAGATGGAATCCTAAAATGAGGGAATACATCTATACTTCTCGCGATGATATTTATATTATCGATTTACAAAAAACAGCTAAAAAAATAGATGAAGCTTATGCAGCTTTAAAAGAAATAGTTGTTAATGGTGGTAAGGTTTTATTTGTAGGTACTAGAAAACAAGCGCAAGAAGCTATTAAAGAAGAAGCAATTAGATCAAATTCTTATTATGTAACTGAAAGATGGTTAGGTGGGACTTTAACTAACTTTAAAACAATTAGAAGAAGAGTTAGAAGATTAGAAGAGATTGAAAAAATGGAAGCTGATGGAACATTTAATTTATTACCTAAAAAAGAAGTTATTGGCTTAAAGAAAGAATATGCTAAATTAGATAATATATTATGTGGAATTAGAGAAATGAATAAATTGCCTCAAGCTATCTACATTGTTGATCCATCTAAAGAAGAAATTGCTATAAGGGAAGCAAGAAAATTAAATATTCCAGTATTTGGAATTGTTGATACTAATTGTGATCCTGATATGGTTGATTATGTAAT
>CALVKL010000075.1 GCA_944332695.1 uncultured Bacilli bacterium | reverse complement strand
AAATATTATCTTATTATGAAAAAACATCCTGTTGATAAGTTAAAAACCGATGATAAGCGATTAATTATAATTAATGACTATATTGCTGAAGATTTGATAAGTGTAGCTGATTATGTTATTAGTGATTATTCAAATGTAGTTTTTGAGTCTATATTAAGTAATAAAAAAACATATTGTTATATTTATGATTATGAAAAATATAAAAAAAATTTTGGTTTAAACATCGATATTAAAAAGCAGTTTAAATATTCCTTTGAAAATATATCTGAATTAGTAAATGTTTTAGATAATAATTATGATATGCAATATGCCAAATCATTTGCCAAAAAATACATTGAAAATTTTGATGGTAAATGTACTGAACGAATAATTTCTTTCATAGAAAAAAATATGATAAAATAGTAGTGATGGTGATAAAGTGAAAAAGTTTTTTCAAGATATAAAAAAATATTATAAATATATAATATATGCAACTAAATCAAATTTAAAATCTGAAGTTGCCAATTCTTATCTAAATTGGTTGTGGTGGATTTTAGATCCTTTATGTTTTATGTTGATATACACATTTATTGTTGAAATCGTCTTTAAAACTAGTGAACAATATTTACCTATATTCGTTTTGGTCGGCTTAACTGCTTGGAATTTCTTTAATACAACAATAAGTAGTAGTGTTAAATTGATTGCGAATAATAAATCAATTGTTACAAAAGTTTATATTCCTAAGTATATATTACTTTTAATTAAAATGTTAACGGATTTATTTAAAATGTTTATTTCATGGGGATTAATATTAATTATGATGATAGTATTTAAAGTACCTTATACAATTTATATATTACAATTTTTCCCTGTTTTAATAGTATTATTTGTTTTGTCATTTGGAATCGCATGTATTTTAATGCATTTTGGTGTTTTTGTTGAAGATTTAAGTAATGTTGTTAAAATAGTTTTAAAATTAACATTTTATCTATCTGGTATTTTTTACGCTATTTCTACTAGAGTTCCAGCTCCTTATAATAGAATATTGCTAAATTTAAATCCAATTGCTTTTATAATTGATTCATTTAGAAAGACATTTTTGAATGCACATTTGGTTAATTATCGAATGTTAGGATTATGGTTATTAGTAGGTATAATTTTATCAATTATTGGTATTAAAACCATACAAAAATATGAAAATAGTTATGCGAAGGTGACAAAATGAGTAAGGACGCAATTACAGTAAAAAATCTACATATAAGTTATCGAACTTTAAAAGGATTTTCAATCAAAAAAAACTTATTAAAATTAAAAATGAGCAAAACAGAAATTTTTGAAGCAGTTAAAGGCGTTTCTTTTGAAGTAGAAAAGGGGAAAATATTAGGAATTATCGGTAAAAATGGGAGTGGGAAATCAACTTTATTAAGAAGTATTGCTGGTATTTTTTCACCGGATACTGGTAGTATCGATTTACACGGTAACTCGGTATCTTTATTATCAATCGGCGTTGGATTTCAAAATAAATTATCTGGTTATGAAAATATATTTTTATCGGGGATGCTATTAGGGTTTAGTGAGCAACAAATAAAAGAAAAAATTAATGAGATTATTGAATTTTCTGAATTAGGGAATTTTATTCACAAACCAGTTTCTAGCTATTCAAGTGGAATGTATTCCAAATTAGCTTTTTCAATTACCGCGATACTAGAAACAGACATCATGTTAATCGATGAAGTATTTAGTGTTGGTGACGTTAAATTTAAACAAAAAAGTTATAATAAAATGAAAGAATTAATTTCTGATGAAAATCGAACTGTTCTAATTGTATCACATAGTTTAGGCACTTTAAAAGAATTGTGTGATGAAGTATTATGGCTACATGATGGAAAAATAAAACAAATTGGTAATCCAGAAGAAGTTATATCCGCTTATGAAGAATTTATGAAAAAAGACTAATAATTTAAAAAACCATTTCTATATTAAAGAAATGGTTTTAGTTTTTATTAACTATTTTTTATGTTCAATTATAACATCCGTTTTTGTTATAAATAATATAACAATCAGTAATAAAATGCCATATAATAAATAACCTAATTGACGATCTATTAAAACATAGACAATAGAAGTAAACGCAAATAAAGCATCAATTAAACAAATAATAACAACTGTTTTTTTATGGGAAAAATTCATTTTTAATAGTTGATGATGGATATGAAATTTATCTGGTTTAGTGATGTTTTCATTTTTTAATGTTCTTCTAATAATAGCAAATATTGTATCTAAAACGGGAATAGCAATAATCATAAAAGGAATAATTAAAGATGTCATAGTTACGTTTTTAAATCCTAACAAAGCAATAATACTAATAATAAATCCTAAAAACATTGAGCCAGAATCACCCATAAATATTTTGGCGGGATATTTATTATGCATTAGAAATCCTAAACAAGATCCTAACATAATAAAACATAACATAAAGTCCAAACCATGAGAATTTTTAAACATTGCAATAACACCAACGGTAGCGAAAAAGATACTACTAATTCCTGTTGCTAATCCATCTAATCCATCAATTAAATTCATGCAATTAATAAAAACTAAGATAAATATAATAGTAATTGGATAAGCCAATATTCCAAAATTTATATATATTCCAAACGCGCTAATGCTTGATAATAATATTTGCCCATGAAATACAACTACTAAGGTAGCTGCTAACTGTCCTAATAATTTTATTTTTGCATTTAATGGTTTAATATCGTCAATCATGCCGGTTATAATAATAATAAAGCTACCAATTAAAATAGAAGTCATTAAATTATTTTGTTTACCAAAAACTAGATAGCCAAATAAGAAACCAGCAAATATAGCAAGTCCACCTAATCGAGGAATAGGGGCTTTATGTACTTTTCTGCCATTAGGTATGTCTAAAGCATTAATATGAAGCGCAATTTTTTTGACAACCGGAACTAAAATATAAACAAATAAAAAACACGTTAAAATAACTAAAATAATTTTAATAAATAATTCTGTTGACATAAATACCACCATAATAATTTTATCAAAAATTTGAATATTAGTCTATTTTTTATTTGTATAATGTAAGTACTTACCATATTTTCCCATTTTTTTAACACATATTTTCTATAATTATATTTTATAATTGATTATAGAAATGAGGTGAGAATATAAATATAAAAATTATTGGAACTAATTGTAGTAATGGTATGAAATTATCTAAATTAGTTGATAAAGCAGTTGAAGAGATTAATTGTCCTGCTGTTATTGATAAGTTAGATGATTCATCTAAAAATAAATATGGAATAAAAAATGTTCCTGGCCTTGTGATTAATGGCCAAATAGTTAGTCAAGGAAAGGTGTTGTCTATAAGAGAAATAAAAAAATTATTATTAGCCTAAAAAGATTCAAATTAAGAATCTTTTTACTATGTTCTTTTAATAGATCGAATAAAAACAGCTATGTTAATTAAAAAGCAAAGATAATTTTTAATTAGTAAAAAGCATGTTCTTATTATTTAGAAATATTTAAATAATAATATAAAATAAAACTATCAAATGTTTAACAAGAAATCTTGACTAAATAAAATATATTTTGTATACTATAAGTCAAAGAATATAAAAGAAAGGAAGTAATTATGGAATTAAAAGGAAGTAAAACAGAACAAAATTTAATGGCAGCTTTTGCTGGAGAATCACAAGCAAGAAATAAATA
>CALVKL010000074.1 GCA_944332695.1 uncultured Bacilli bacterium | reverse complement strand
CTAATACTTTTTTATTATCTATATCATACAATTCACCATTTTTAGCAAATATTAAATTTGGATATTCTTCTTCAATAAAAACTTTTCCACCAAACATGTCAATTTCTTTATATGTTGATATATTTTCTGCTCTCTCTTCATGATTACCTTGAACACAAAACAATTTTATATTATAACTATTCAACTGTTCTTTTAATGTCTTATCTCTTTCATCTAAATAGTAATTAATTCCAGCATCGCCTAATATAATTAGCATATTGTTTTTGTTTTTTTCTATATCATGTAATTTATAAAATTCTCTATGTGTATCTCCTGTTATATAAATCATTTTTCACCTTTTATTAATTCCTTAGTAACATCGTTAATTGAATTAATTATTTCATCCAGTAATTCATATGTATAATTATATAATCTTTTTATCTCATTTTTTTCACCTTTTAATTCCTTCTCATCAATTTTTTTACATCCCAATTTATAAATTTTTGTTCTTTCATAATCAAACATCTTAAAAACATCTTTAGTGTTAATAGTTTTATTGTTTACAGTTAACTTTTTCTTTGAAACACCATTTACTTTTATATCTAAATAATCATTAATGATTTCTAAATTTATTTCTACATTATTTATCATATCTTTTCCACCTCTTTCTAATAGTTTCTTCCCCACCATCTAATATCTCAGCTACTTCTTTTAAAATATTTATTCCACTATTCTTATCTTCATATTCTAAAGTACCATTTATTACTCTTAAATTAGAGTTTTCTTCTTTTACAATTATAACATTATCAACATCTAAATTTACAACTAGTTCTGGTTTATGCGTGATAAATATTACTTGTTTAGAGTCTCCCATTCTCCTTAAAATTTCAATAACTTCAGTTTTTAATTTTGTGTGAGAAATATCATCACCTGGCTGATCTACAATATATAATTTTTTTGAACTTTCATCAGCCAATACATCTAAATATATTAACGCGTTTTTTCCTGGAGAATTTCCTTGTTCCAATTTTTGATTACTACAATATATAGATAAATCTTGTTTCAATATTTTATTTTTTATATATTCTGAAACTGCATTTTTATATTTATCTCTAGAATTTTCTCTATCATCTTTTAATGTCTTTTTTAATTTTTTTTCAAATTCTGTGGCTGTTAATTTCTCTACTTTAGCAATACTAGTTATATTAGACAATGGATTTGTAAGAATTGCATTTATCTCCTTTTCATCAATTATTTTATATGAAGTAGATGTTATAAATTTATATTTTCCTTCTTCTTGTATCTCAGCTTTTATCATGATTGGTTTAAAATCAGATAAGGTTTTTAAAACTTCTTTGTTAGATATTTTTATATATTCTTTTATTTTATCAGATGCAGAAATAATGTTTTGCCTAAACCCAGTTAGCTTATTTTCTTGTGTTTCTGACACTTCTTTATTTTTATCCTCAAACTTTTTACATATTGATTTAATTATAGACCTTACTTTTGATAAATCACTTTCTTTAGTCATTTTATTGTTATATTTTTCTAACAATTTTTCTAAAGTTTTTATAATTGAATTGATAATTTTGGAATCACTAAATTGTTCTATATTAGATAATTCTTTTAAAGATTTAATTATTAATTTTATTTTTTTAGAAACAATTGAATAATCTACTGGTTTATTTTCTAAATCATCTACTATTCTTAATAAATAAGTTGAATTTTCTACTTCTGACGGAATTTGTATATCAAAATCCAGTTCACTTTCTCTGTCAAAAACTTCTTGATTATAATCAACACATTTTAATAAATTATCTACATAAGAATATATTTCATTATAGTCATCAGTTGTATCTAATTTTTTAAACTTATCTTTAAAAAGTTGAATATCTAATAATTTTGTTCCCGATTGAAATTTTTCTCTAATTCCACCTTGATAATCATATTGAATTCTTTTTAATTCATCTTTACTAAAAGATTTAATTTTTATTTTTCGATTTTTTATATAAGATTTATAACCATCTTTTTTAGATTTTTCTTTAATACGAGAAAATGTTGGATCAATTAAAGTTTCTAACATTAAACTTTTTCCTATCGAATTATCACCAATTATAACATTTAGACCTGGAGACAAATTTATATCATTATTTAAGCCATTTATATTTAATTCTATTTTTTCAATAAAAGGCTTACTTATTTCAAAAGGAGCAGTAGTAATTCTTCTTGGTTCAGTTAAAGCCATAACTAACCCTTTAAAAGTTGGTAAGGATTTTATATAACAATATCTTATATCTGTTTTGTCATTTTCATCTTGTTGTGGATACATATCCCAAACATGACAATCAGTTCCAGTTATATACCTTAAATTAGATAATTGTTTTTCATATTTATAATCATTTAAAATTCCTTCTACTTTACCACTTCTAAATTCAACAGCATCAAAATAATCTATACCTATTATACTATCAAACTCATTTTCTCCAATTTTAGCTAAATTTTCGTTTTGATTTTCTGCTTTTACTCCACTTTTTTGATGAGCAATTAGCAATACACTCAAATCAATATTCTTTAAAATTTCTTTAAATGTTTTTTCAGTATAAGCATTTTTATTTTCATTATCAAAAGGAACAATAATTTTTTTCGGAATTTGCTCTATTTTTTTGAAATCATTATCATTAAAAATTGTAATAATATGAATTCTTTCGTCATTGAATTCAACATCAAATTCAATTCCAGGCAATAATTTAGAAATTCCATTACCTTCATACAACTTAATTTTATTATATATATCAATATCAAAATTATTATGATCCGTTATTGCAATCATTTCCACATTATTTTCTCTCAATTTTTCAATTAAGGTTTCAACTTTATCTATAGTATTATTAGAAACTTTGTTGCCATCTTTTTTTTGACTGGCACAACTATGAATATGTAAATCTACTTTAACTAACTTTTCAACCAACTTATTCATCTTTACTACACCTCTACTTCTAAAAAAGAGCAATATTAACCCTAATAACAAGATTAAATACTGCTCATCTCTTATATAATTATATCATATATTTCCATCATTTTTTAATTTTTACCTATGTTTTATAAATAAATTTTAAACTAATATCTTAATACCCAATCATTCCTTTGTAGTGATAACTGAACTCGCCACCTCCTGCATTTATGTGATTAGATATAACTACTACATCATCACTATTACCAAAAGCATCAAGTACACGATTAACTCTTTCAGTAGGACTTATGGTTTCATCAGTACTTCTGATAATTTTAACAGGAACTCCTAATTCTCTAAAACGATCATACATATAATTAGATATTTTTAAATTTAAATCTTTTTCTATAATTCCATTACCACTAGCTCCCGGATCATCTCCCCCATGACCTGCATCTATTACAATTTTATATTCATTCATATAAAAACCTCCTTATAATAGTCTATGAATATAAAAAAAATTGCTTACATTTATAAAAATAAAAAAGCAACATAATCAATTTTTATATATGTTGCTATAGAAAATAATTCCATATTACAAATTTATATGCTCTATAATAATTAATCAGCTCCAAACAACTATAATCAAGCTGTAATTTATAAATTTTGTCTAGACTTTAAAATAATATTATTTTCATATTCTTTTAAAAATTGTTCCCTTGAAATAAACTCAGTACAAACGCCATTATTTTGCAAAACAGCCCCAACTAAAAATTCTGGTTTTAAGGTTACATTGTCATGCACAACATTGAACAATTGTCCTACTTCATCAGTAATTATATGATAGTCCTTATCAACTAATGTCTTAGGAACCGCTATTATAATAGCCGTATTAGAATCTTTATAAGCAGATTTTAAATATATAACAGCATGAAGAATATTTTGTATTGGAGAAATATTTTTGCTAGGAGAATCTAACGCTTCTTTTGAAAAAGTACCTTCAAATGAACTACCAGTCATATATAAACCGTTTAAAAACATATTATATAGCGTTTCTGATGAATAGATATTATCAATATCTATAGAGCCATCGCCACCAGTTCTATGTACACCTATAATACAATCGT
>CALVKL010000073.1 GCA_944332695.1 uncultured Bacilli bacterium | reverse complement strand
AATTTACATAAATATATAAAATATACTCTTGATAATAAATATAATTATATATATTAAAAATAAAAGGAAGAAATAAGAGTATAGGTCTTAATCTTCCTTATTTTCTAAAATTTTAATTAATCTTTCTATTATTTACATTCTTCTAATTGAACTTGTTTGTTCTCTTGAAGTATTATATCTTACTCCATCTTCTATAATTTGACTTTGTTGCTTTCTTTGTTGTTGAATAAAATATTTATCCATTTCAGATATCATTGTTTCTAACATATTTAATGTATCTTTTTCAGATTGTAAATAATTTTTGAATTGTTCGTAAATCTCTTTTAATTGTCTATATGATTCCATTCTTTCTTCATTAGTTTTTGCTTGTTCTGCTACTGCTTTCCATCTATTAAATATTACTCTAAAACCATTATTTATAAAATTTCTATATTTGTTAATATTATTATTTGTTATTCCTTGTAATACTGAAAAATAACTACCAGATTCAATCAATTGAATCATACTTTCATTAGTATTTCCTATTTCCGCACCATTGTTAAAAGGTGTTGGAGAATCGGGACCTTTTCTTCTATCATCTAAATCATCTGTAGGATTTGGTGATTCGGGATTTTTAGGATTATTTATTTCAGGTCCTGTTAAATTTACTATTTTATTAATAATATTTGTTAATTCTAATTCTAACTGTTCGTTTTTATCATATTTTTTTAATAATGCTTCAATTTCTCTTTTATAATTTAATAATTCATTTATATCATTAGATTGAGAAACTTTCAAATGAATTTCCGAAGTAATTTTACTTATCTTATTACGAACATCAACAACACCTTTTTTATATCTTTCTAACAATTGTAATGTAGAATCTAATTCTGGAAAATGCTCTAAAAGTAATTTATCATAAAATACATTTGCTTGTTCTTGTGTCATATTTTCGATAACAATATTATTTGTTTCAAGTTTTTCTTTAATTTTTAAAAGTGCTCTATAATATTTGGCGATTTTAGATGTACCATTAATTCGTTCATTTTGTTCTAATACATCGTCTAATCTTATAAAATCTTTCCATTGGTTATGTATATCATCTATTTGTTTTTGAATTAAATCTATGGTTGCTTGCTTTACTATGTTAGCATCTATAACTTGTGATGAATTATTTATATTTTGTGGTTCATCTACTTGATTAATTTTTTCATTTGTTTGTTGTGAATTGTTGTTTCTGACATTAACATTTTCTTTAATTCCATCTACAAAATGTGGAGTTAAAAAAACTAAAGAATCTAATATTTTTTGATTATTTTCTTTAATCAAATTACATAATTGCTCGTTCTTTCTTGTAAAATGAAGGATTAAATCATCTCTTGAAACTCCCATCATCGGAAATCTATTTACCATTTGAGTAGCTAATTCTTTTAAATTATCTTCTAATGTAATATTAATATTTTTTTGTGCCTTAAATTTTTCTAATAAACTATTCTTGATATTTTCATAATCTAATTCTTCATTGTTTTTTAATGAAATTTCTATTTTTGCTAATTCTTCATTTATAATTTTTTGTAGATTTGTTAAAAATTCATTTTCTATCGTGTTAAAATCAAAGTTTTCAATAGATTCTTTAATGTATTCTATCAATTTTTCATCTTTTGTTTCAATTCCAAGAGACTTATAAAATAGTTCTCTTATACCACTAATATAGTCATTTGAATTTTGACAAACCATTTCAAAAAATTTCATTGCTTCCTGCTTTAAGTTCATATTTACCTCCAACTGTTATAGTAATATAAAATTACTATAATCTATCTATATACAATTATAACATAGTTTTCTATTATTTTAACAAACAATTGATACAAACACCTGTAAAATATTAAATTTTATTATCATTAAACATTTTAATTATTCTTTCTCTTACTTCTTCTTCAGTAGTTTCTTTACTACTATATATACAAATCTCCATTTTTTCTATATAGTCATCATCTTCAAAATCTATTCTATCATAATAATGTAAAAACATATTCATTATTCCATTTAACAATTCTTTTTTCTTATCTTGATTTTCAATAGTATTATCAATAAATAAGTATTTCATAATGCCAATAGTTTTATTATTGTTGTTTTCTTCATCATCTAAATATGCTAATGCCATTTCTTTAAATAATTTAGAAATATATGTAATTATATTTTTAGAAATCTTTTGTATTCTTTTATTGTTAGATGACAGATCAAATGTAATTATCTTTTGTTTATTTAACATATTTAAAGCATTAAATACACCACATAAAAACATTTCTTGTGTTCTTGCTTCTATCATTTCATATTTACTTACAAGTTTATTATGTTTTTCAAGTTCTTTATCAGTCATTATATGAATATCATAAGCACCACGTATAATTCTTCTGGTGTTAAATTTTCAAGTTCTTTTCTATATCCCTCTGGGCTTATCATCATATTTATCTTACTCCTTTTTAATTTAATTCTATATATTCATACATATAAATACTTATTTCTTTTGTACCATTTAAAAGTTCTTTTTTATATGGGTTATGAATGTGTCCGTGTATATGATATGGTACTTTGTTTTTAAATAAGTAATACGTAATACCAAACAATCCCTGATGTGCTGGATTTCCAGTCATATTATTATCAAAGCTATTGTCATGACTTACTAATATATCTACATTTGGTTTATCATTTAAAAATAATATACTTTCTCTTTGAGTAAAAGACGGGAAATTAGAGGGTTTATATTTAAAACTTCCTTGTATTCCTAAAATCGTTGTTCCATTAATATTGATAGTTTTACCATTAAGATTCTTAATATTAAATTCTTCTAAATAATTATAGTCGTGATTTCCTAGCAATCCGTAAATCTTATTATTATCAATATATTTTAAGATTATAGAAATATCGTTTGAATGATGATCTCCTAGTAATAAACACACATCATATTCTTTATGTTGTTCTATAAAATTTTTAAAATCATCTTCATTTAAACAATTATGGGTATCACTTATAACAATCATTTTTATTTTTTTATTGTATGTATTTGAATTACCATACATTTTTAACAACTTTGATTCTTGATTCATATATCTTTTATCAAAAGAGTATAAGTTTTCTTTTTTTTCTTTAATTATTGAATCAAAATAATTTTCAGTTGATTCTTTCCTTACTTTAAACAAATCAAATAATTTCATACTAAACACCTTTACCTAGAAATACCTGTTTTTTTATCAACCTCAAATTCTTCTGGTGTTTCAGTAATAATTGGTTGTGGGGTTGATAATCCAACTTCTATTTTCTTTTGTTCTAGTGCTTGCCTCATTTGTTGTTCTTTTTGTTTATCAATTTGCATTTCAGCTATTTTTTGTTCTACCATTTTTAACTTTTCTTCTAATTCTTTTTGCATAAAAGGATCTGTTAATTTTTCAGCATTTGGTACGATTGCTTCTAATCTTTTTTTATAATCTTCTAATGACATACCATTTAGACCAAAACTTAATAAGAAGTTATCAGTAATTTGTTTAATATATTTTTCTTCATATTCCATACTATCTTTTGTTGTGCTAACTTCGTGTTCTAATCTTTCAATTTGCATTTTTAGATCTGATAAATTAGTTGTATTTTCATTAATTCTTTTATTAGCAAACATTTTACCAAAAAATCCTTTTTTATCTAATTCTGCTTTTTCTCTTAACAATTCATCTTGACGTTGACGTAGTGAAATTAATTCTTGTTCGTTTGAAGAAATAGAATTTTTATAATTTTCTATTTTAGCTGCACTTTCTTTTTGGTTTTGTTCTAACCATTCTATACTAGAAGCTCCGTCATAAACTTTTCTATTATCTGATAAATTTTGTATCTCTGTCATTAATTGTTGTTGTAATGCTACTAATTCATCATATTTAGTTATATCTTTATCAAGAGAAGATATATCAATAAATGAATGGCTAGTTGTTTTTAATTGTTCTAATTCTGGGGTAGTTTGTTTATAAGTAGCAAATGCAATATTTACAGAATTTGTTTCATAAGCATTAAATTTAACTTCAATAACTCGTTTAGCGTGTTCTAATCTTCTTTGCATAGGATCACGTGATAAATCTACTTGCTTTAACACTTCTTGTTTTGTTTGTTCCAATTCTTGTTTAGATT
>CALVKL010000072.1 GCA_944332695.1 uncultured Bacilli bacterium | reverse complement strand
TAATTAAATGATCTAAAAATAGATATGGAGAAATAGATATGGGTATAAATGAGAAAATAGTTTTAAATATTTTAGAAGAATTAGTTAAATTAAATGAAAAAGAAGAATTTAAAAATAATTGTCCTGATATAACAGCACAAGAATATTTATGTGCTAAAGTTCAGCCACATATTAAACCTCAAAGATTAGTTAATATACTAAATTTAAATGTAAAGCGTATTAGAATTGATGAGGTTGAAATAATAGCAAAGGCACTTGGTATTGATATATCAGTATTATTTAAAGGTTTATAAGGAATTGGTTTTATGAAAACAGGTTTTGAAAAATTAGATAATATAATTCATAATTTAAATTGTGGAGAATTAACTTGTATTGCTAGTAGACCCGGACTTGGGAAAACTACTCTATTAATAGATATAGTAAATAATATATCTAAAAATTCTGATGATAAAATATTATTTGTTAGTTTAGAAAATTCAAAAGAACAATTAGAAGAAAGAATAAAAAGTAATAATGTTGAGTTGATTACTGATAAATTATTTATTAATGATATTGAAGATACTTGTAGAAGTTTGAGTTATAAATATCATTACCTATCTTTAATAGTAGTTGATTATTTACAATTAATTAAACCCGAAATAAGAAGAAAAGATTTATTGAGGGAAAAGATAGATGTTATTAAATCATTAAAGCAACTATCAATAGAATTAAATGTGCCTATTATAATTACTTCTCAACTACCTCGTACCAATGAGAAACCTAAATTAGATGATTTAAATGTTTATGGTACTACTTATCATTATAGTAAAGTGTTGTTATTATATAATGATGGCAGCAACTTAAAAATAGATGTGGTAAAAAATAAAGGTATATCACATAGGTTTGTTGATTTATTATTTAATAATGAGAAGTTAAGTTTTGAAGAAAGGAAATAAAATAATGGAAGATAAAAAATTTAAATTATTATCTTTATTAAATAATAGCAACTTCTATAAAAATGAAAGGAAATTTAAAGTGTTTATGAATTTATTAGATAATGTAGAATTTTTATTACCATTTAATAATAATCATATTGTTGTGTTGGTTAGTGAAGAAGATAAAATTTATATACCTCTATTCACTGATGAAAAGCAAATAAAAGATGTAGAATATACACGATTAGATAAAGTTAAATTAGATGTAGTTATAAAAGATATTTATAAAACGAGTAATTATCATGCAGTATCTATTAACCCATTTACTAATAATTATGTAATTAATAAAAAATTAATAGAGATATTTAGTGTATTGAATAAAATATAGTTTTTTATGAAAGTATGGAATTATATAAAATTCCATGCTTTTTTCATGGTATAATATAACTGACAGATAAATAGTAATTTGTTGAAATGGAGGATTGATTATGAAGAAAACAATATTAACTATTTTAGTATGTGGGTTTATGGTTTTAGGATTAACAGGATGTGGAACTAATAAAAATGAATTTGATATTGGAAAAGAATCTAATATTGAAATCGTAGAAAAAGGAGTATCATTAACTATTAAAGAAAATACATTAACAGAAACAGGTGCAACACTAATTTTAAAAAATGATAGTGATGTGGATGTTGAATATGGAAATCCTTATGAAATGGAAATAAAGAAAGATGGAGAATGGCATAAAATAAATGTTGAATTAAACTTCACACTTCCAGCATTTATATTAAAATCTAAAGAAACAAAAGAATTAGAACTTAATTGGGAAAATGGATATGGTAAATTAGCGTCAGGAGATTATAGAATTATAAAAAGTATTGATGTAGAGAAATCAGATGGAACATTTGATACTTTCTATGTATCAGCAGAATTTACTATTGAATAACAAATTACAATTTATCGGTGTTTTACTATATTTGAAAAATTATAATTTAACAAACAACTAAATTTAGCGTGATTTAGTTGTTTTTTTGTGTTTGAAAAACTCTATTTTCTACTTTCCAAATATTTGTAAATTCTTCATAGGTTTTCAAATATTATAGTGCCTATATTTTTACTCTACTATACCATTGTGTTTGAGGTGTTTTCAAATGAAAGAAAAAATATTAAAAAATGTTGCTCAATATTTATGTGATGATTTTGTTGATACTATATGTACAGGTTTTGAAGAAAGATCAAATGACTTTCCTTATACTCTAGCGTGTGCTAATTTCATTTATGAGTTAAAAAATAAAGGAATAAATTTTGATATTAGTTTATTTGCTCAATGTCCTGATATTTTTGATAATATGTATAATGAGTTATCAAAATATTTAAGTAAGGTAAATTAAATATGAGTAATAGAATATTTGGTTATGGTCGTGTTAGTAGTAAAGACCAAAATGAAGCAAGACAATTAAAAGCATTTAGAGATTTTGGCATTGATGATAGAGATATCTATATTGATAAGAAATCAGGCAAAGATTTTGAACGCGAACAATATAAGTTATTAAAAAATATACTACGTGAAAATGATGTGTTAATTATTCACTCTATTGACCGATTAGGTAGAAATTATGAAATGATAGTTAATGAGTGGAAAGATATAACTAAAAACATAAAAGCAGATATTGTGGTATTAGATATGCCTTTACTTGATACTAGACAAAATAAAGATTTACTTGGTACTTTTATAAATGATTTAATATTAGGGTTATTATCTTATGTTGCACAAAATGAGCGTGAGAAAATACATATAAGACAACGTGAAGGTATAGATATTGCTTTAAAGGTTGGTACTAAAACAGGCAGACCATTTGGTAGACCTAAAATAAATAAACCTAATAATTATGATGAAGTTATTGGTAAATGGAAAGATAAAAAAATAACTGCTCGTGAAGCCATGAGACAGTTAAATTTAAAACCTAATACTTTTTATTGTATGGTCAAAAATGATATATAGTATTTACTTGATTATAATTAAATATTATGAGAATAACTAGATTAGTTTTTTTATAACATTTTTAATTTCAATATTATTTTCTATAATTAACGGGAAATGATTTTTTAGTCTATTGATCATAATTTCAATATTGTCTACATATTGTTCATTTATAAATTTTTCTATTTCTTCTAAATGTTCATATAAGTAAGAATCTTTTTTTATAGGAAATGTATTATCTACGCCATTTTTTGTATAATAACCATTTTTATTTTTTTCATAACCATTGTTTATTAAATAATAATATATCTGCGTTGTACTTTTTTTTATTCCGGTTATTTTAGCAATTCTTGATGCCGCTTCCCTGTATGATTTTACAGGGAATTTTTTGAAATTGTCTGCTATTTTATCTCTAAATTTAAAAAGATTTGATGTACTTTTTCTTTTGAACATATAATATTTATCTTCTTTATACTGTTTTAGATGATTAAATATTGTTTTTCTACTTAACCCTGTTTCATACATTACATCTTCTATGTTTTCATATTTATTATAAAAGAGAATTATCTCACAGGGGGTTACTATTTTTATATCATATTCTATCTCATATTTAGCAACTATATTTTCTAAACGTTCTATTTCTTTTATATCTAAATTTAGAGGTTTCAATGTTCTCAAAAATAATCAACTCCAACTAAATTATATCAAAAAAATTCTAAAGTGTAAATTTGCCTAACAAAATTTATGGATGATATTTGAAAAGCCTTGTATTATAAGGCTCTTTTTGGCATTATCTATCTTCTTATAACTTATTGGGAGGTGAAAACACTAGCGAAAATGAAAATTTAAGATGGATCTCATCTTTCATCTTTAAAATATAGATGGGAAAGATTATTTGTAGGAGGTTTAAAATGATAAACAATTATAAAATCATTAGACAAAAAACTTTATTTGATGATGAAACTTCTGATGATAAGTATTTCAGAGAAGAAATTAAGAAAGAAAGAAAAAAAGAAATTAAAGAAAAAGAAAAAGCATATATGGAAAGATATGCTAAAAGTTGCCAAGTCAATTTATCAGAAGTAGATAAGATTATAGAACGCAACAACGAGTTTTATGAAGAAATGCTTAAAGGTGTTTTTGGAAGTTCTATTTCTAATGATGAAAAGCCATATAGAGATATGCTTGAAGAATGGTTTAAAGATTATGTTTCTGATAATACAGAATATGACTTTTAATTAAAGAATAAAAATGTTGGTTAGTGTGTTTAGCAAATTAATGTAATAAAAGAAAG
>CALVKL010000071.1 GCA_944332695.1 uncultured Bacilli bacterium | reverse complement strand
TAAAGAAGATATTGAAACAAAATATGGAATTGTTACTTACAATCCTAACAAACCAAATAAGAAAGGAAATGATTAAATTATGGAATTAAAATATACAAGAACTGGTGATTATGAATTACCAAATTTAACTTTAAATGATAATAAAAAAGGAACAATTAATAAATATGGAATGTTAAGACTTGATTATTTAAAAACACATAAAAAAGCACTTTATACTACACTTTTAATGAAAGATGAACTTACTAATCATCTTATTTCAGTAAGTAATGATGCAGAAGATTTATTAAATAACTTGATGAAAAGTTATAAAAAATCAGATGAAAAACTATCTGAAAAAAGGAAAGAAACAAATCAAATCGAATGGGTAAAATTAATGAATAACTATAAAAATATAGCTAAAGAAATCATATTAAATGAATTAATTTATACTGAAAATGTGTGAGTACGTACTCACATATCGTGTCTAGCCAGCACTGAATTTGTACTCCCATACAAATTCTATATGGGAATTCCCATACCCTTAAAATTTTAGAAAGGAGATTTCAAATTATGAGAATAAGAAATAATAAAGTTAATGTATTTTTAAGCGATGATGAAAAATTTATTTTGAAAAGAGATTCTTCAAGACTAAACTTATCTCAATCTGAATATATTAGAAATTTAATTATAGGATATAAGATTAAAGTTCCAGAAGTTAAAGAAGAACCTAAACCTAAAAAAGATGAATATGTTATTGAAAACATTGCTAAAGCATTAGAAGAAAATATTGAATGCTTAATCAAAGTAAAAAATAAATTTCATTATCTTGGATACTTTGAAGATGAACGAGCAATTGGAACTAAAATTGAATATTTAAAATTACAAAATAGTACACTTAAAAAATCTATAACTATTGAAAATGATAAAGACAATGCCAACTAAGCATTGTCTTTATCACCTAAACTAAATTTTTAAAACCTATCATTACTATTGTTAGAAGTATATAAAATATAATTCCTTTGTTAGTGAACATTTCCTTAAATATTGTTTTATTAAATAATTTATTATTATTATCTATATTAATTTTCTTTTTATTTTTAATAAATAAAATTAATCCTATAATAGCCAATACCATCATAAACATTGCGTACATACCTGCTATTTCTAATGAAACACCTTGCAATATTTGAATTATTATACTTCCAAATAAATTTGATAAAGCGTGAAGTATTACAGATAATTTAATATTACCTGTTTTTACTACTAAATATGACCAAATCATTCCTAATATAAAGGTATATATTATTTGTGGAACTCCTAATGAAACTCCGTGTACTATTGAAAAACAAAATGATGATACCAACATATAGAATAATTCTCCATATTTTAATAATTTATCTGCAAATAATTTTCTAAATACAAATTCTTCTATTATCGGATTAAATACTAACAACATAAATATCATATATGGCGTTAAAGTATTTAATTCTGTTGTTATTTCTTTTCCACTTATATTAGCAAATAAATTAGTTATAAGACTCATAGTTATTAGTGCTGTAAATTGTAATAAAAAACACAATATTATAGTTTTTCCATTAACTTTGCCTTGTTTAATTTTTGTGCTTGGAATTTTTCCTATAATCTTCATAAATATAAATAGTCCAATTACATACAAACTAATTAATCCTATTATTGTTTTAAACATAGGTTGAATATTTAATTGATTTTGAATAAATACTGAATAAATCCAATAAATACCAAACATACTAGCAACACCAAGACCAATTTTTTCTAAACTTTTATTCTTTTCCATTATTTCTCCATTCAATAAATAATTATTTTTTCTCAATTTTTTCGTATATATTTTTTTCAACATATGTATTCATATTATTTTGTAATAATGAGTATATCAATACTGCTAATAAACCAGCAAAATATCCTATCAAATGCTCTCCGTTATTAAATTTAAGTATAAGCATTGCTGCAATCCAAATAGATATACCTAAAAAGATATTAATTATATGTTTTCTTAACCATTTTTTTCTATAATAACTAATTTTATCTTTTAAATTAAATGTACTATTTTCTAATGCACATAATAAGTTTTTATCAGCTTCTTCTTTAAATTTCTCATCAGGCAACTTTTCACAACTAAATAGTTCATTAATGCTTATATTTAAATTCTTACATAAATCTGCTAGAATTGAATAATCAGGCATTGTATTACCATTTTCCCATCTTGATATAGATTTGCTACTAACACCCAATTTTTCAGCTAATTGTTCTTGTGTAAAATTATTTTCTTTTCTACACATCGCAATAAATTTGCCAATTTTTTCTTGATTCATACCATCATCTCCTTGCAAAAATAATTTTAACTTATAAACATAAAAATATACAGGACATATCCCGAGAGTTTATTAATTATAGTTTTATATCTATATGTATTATAACATTTATCTAAAAAATAATCTATCTCTGCAATAATTTTCTCGAAAATATTGTAATATTTTTATTATTTGATATAATTGATTTATCAGAGAGATTTAATCAAATCTTATAGTCTTAATTTTGCATACGTGTATAGTTAAGGCTCCATAAGGAAATACGCTCGAACTTTTCGAGCTTTTTTAATACAACTAACTTAATTTGGGTTAGTTTTTTTGTGTATTGAACTCCACGTGTCAGGCTTGGAAGTCATACAAAGACTATCCTACAAAGAAAGGATGGTATTTATGGTAAATATTATTAAGCAAGAAGTTGTTATTGAAGAATCATTAAAAAAGAAGTTAGAACTAATATGTGAGTTTTCAAATACTACTTTAAAAATTATAAATGGTAGTATAAGAAAAATTGATAGAACTAACTTAACTTATGTCGAACCACATAGAATAAAAATTAATAATATAACATTTCTTGCTTTTAATTATTCTAATGAGATATTTATTGAAAACCTATCTAATAAAATAAAACTATCGGAATTAGAAGAATATTTAAAAACCAATTTTTAATCAATATACTCTATTATTTTTTTACCCAATGGAGTTATTGTAAAAGAAGTAATATTTCTAGTATTGTTATTACCTGGATAAATTGGAAAATATGTATTTATTATGTTTAATCTATCGAGTTTCATAAATGCAATTCCCATCATGTTAAACTCTAAATTCATATTGCCATCGTCTGAAAAATCTGTTGATATTAGTTGATTTAAACTAATTTTTGTTATTTTATCATCTGAATTATTTACTTCATATGGAGAAATTTCTTCCCATTTTAATTCAGCATCTAAGTTTGTAAAACTATGTTTTATCTTTTTTAATAATTCTATATCAGATGATTCCATTTGACATAGCATAGATATTATTAAATTCATTGAATCTCTTTTATTTGAAAGAATATAATCAACAAGAAATTTTACAACTGTTTCAGACACTATTGGTTCAGATTCCAACAAGTAAAATTTAATTAATTTTCTAGACAAAAAATATTCTTGCTCATTTAAATTATTCATATTTTTTTCAAATATATCTTTTCTATCATAATCTAGAATTTTTTTTATTTTCTCTATACGTAAATCCACATATTTTCCTTGATAATATGAAATCACTTCATTTATAATCCCACCAGCCCAAGGTATTAATGATATAGCACTCTTTGCACTTGTAATAGCAACATCTTTTTTAGACATCTAATCACATCCTTTACTTGCTATTATACCATATTAATTTACAAATCTTGACAAATCTAAAATAAAAATGTATTATATAAAACCAATAAATGACATGCAGTATCGTCTTTATTATTGGAGGGATACTATGCACTATTTTAATTACATAAAAACTAATAATTATTTTAGAGGAGTCAAGAGTATTACTTGTTAATGCTTTTGTCTCCTCTTTTTTGTAGAAAAGGAGTTGAATAATTATGAACGAAGAAAAGAAATTATGTGGAATTTATATGAGAGTATCAACCGAAGATCAAGCTCGTGAGGGTTTTAGTTTACCAGAACAAAAAGAACGATTAGAAGCCTATTGTAAGTTTAATGGTTATAAGATAGTAGAATATTATACTGACGCTGGAATAAGTGCTAAAACAGGTAATAAAAGACCTGAATACGATAGAATGCTTGAAGATGGTAAACAAGGTAAAATAAATATGATTATTGCCTTAAAACTAGATAGAATTACAAGAAGTACAAGAGATTGGGAAACTTTAATGGACTATCTAGAAAAATATAATATAAATATTGCT
>CALVKL010000070.1 GCA_944332695.1 uncultured Bacilli bacterium | reverse complement strand
TCGTGGATTTTTTCCCATTTTGTGACTTTTATTAAAAAGTTTTAATTTACTATTGACTTTTAATAGTTAGTCACCTATTTTATAACCTATCCCTCTTACTGTTTTAATAATTTTAGGGTCAGTTATATCATCTTCGATTTTTTCTCTTATTCTTTTAATATAAACAGTTAAGGTATTATCGTATACATACTCTTCATTAACATCCCAAATATCAGCTAATAATTTTTCTCTTGTAAAAACTTGATTAGGATTTAAAGCTAAAGCTAGTAATATTTTATATTCTAAAGCTGTTAGATTAGTATCTACTCCATCTTTAAATACTTTAGCTTGTTTTAAATCAATTGTTATATTTTTAATATTTATAATTTCATGGTGATTATTTCTCCTTAAAATATTTTTAATTCTTGAAATTAATTCTCTTGTTTTAAAAGGTTTAGTAACATAGTCATCTGCTCCCATATCTAATCCCATTACAATTGAAGGCTCTAAATCATTAGCCGTTAAAAAAATAATCGGAATGTTTTTAATGTTTTTTATTTTTTTAAACAATTCAAAACCATTAATATCTGGAAGATTAACATCTAATAAAATTAAAGCAACATTATTTAATTTTTCTAAACTATCCTTACCACAAAAAGATTCGACTACTTCATATCCTTCATATTCTAAGCAATATTTTAAACCGCTTCTTATTGTACTATCATCTTCGATAATTAATATTTTCATAAAACCACCTACATAAATTATACATCATTTTTAAGTATTTAAAAACACTAACAAATAATTAGTGTTTAATTGCAAACAAAACCTTCTTTTTTTAAAGCATTTACTAAATCAGTTCGACTTTTTTCAATAACAAATTTACTAGTAAGTTCATTAGTATCTTCTAAAGGTAATTGATAAGTGATTTTATATTGATTTGGTTCATCAACTAAAACTTCTTCCGTTAATTTTAAATAATTGTTTTGCGTTGTTAAAGATAGTTTTAAAGAATTAATAGTATTAGTATTAGTATCTTGATAATCATAAGTTATTTTTAAATCGTCAATAACATCTTTTTTAAAGCCAAATGTATATGTTGTAATACCTACAAATGTATCTGATCTTTCTTCTTTACTACATGACTTAACTAAATAACCGCTATTTTCAAAACAACCTGTCGTTATAAGACATAACAATAGAATAATAAATTTTTTCAATTTAATCACCTTTCTAATAATGATAACGATACTTTATTTTTTTCTAAGTTTATATCATCAACATAACAATCAATAATATCACCAACATTAACGACTTCCATCGGATGTTTAATATATTTATTAGTTAATTTAGAAATATGAGCTAGTCCGTCATTTTTAAGACCAATATCGATAAACACGCCAAAGTCAACGACATTTCTTACTGTACCTTGTAATTTCATACCAACTTGTAAATCTTCGATGTGTAATATATCACTTCTTAAAATTGGTTTGGGCATCTCATCTCGTGGATCACGATTTGGTTTTTTTAATGATTCAACAATATCTTGTAAAGTATAAATATCCGTATTTAATTTTTTGCTATATTCATTAATATCAATATCCAATTTTTCAATTAATTTATTAGTTCCAATATCAGTTATATTTAAATCTAACATCTTTAATAAATTTAAAGTTATATCATAACTTTCTGGATGAATACCAGTTATATCCAAAGGATTAGTTCCATCAACAACTCTTAAAAAGCCAATTGCTTGTTCATAAGTTTTATCAGATAATATTTTTTTTATCTCTTCTCTATTTTTAATTCTATTTTTATTACGATATTCTAATATCTTTTCAATATTTTTCTTTGTAATTCCTGATACATACTTAAATAATGAAGGGCTAGCAGTATTAACATTAACGCCTACTTTATTGACCGCACTACTAACAACAAAATCTAAACTATCACTTAATTTTTTGTTAGAAACATCGTGTTGGTATAACCCAACTCCAATACTTTCAGGATCAATTTTAACTAATTCAGCTAATGGATCTTGTAATCTTCGACCGATACTAATCGCGCTTCTTTTTTCAACCGTTAAATTAGGAAATTCTTCAATGGCTAATTTACTAGCCGAATAAACACTAGCTCCTGCTTCACTAACAATAATATATTCAACTTTTCGTTTAGCATCTTTAATACAATCAGCAATAAATGCTTCGCTTTCTCTTGAAGCGGTTCCATTACCAATCGCAATAATATCTATTTTATATTTATCGATCAAACCTAAAACTATTTTTTTAGCCTCATCATATTTCTTAACCGGTTCATGAGGATAAATAACTGCTATTTCTAAACTTTGACCAACAGGCGATAAAACTGCTAGTTTACATCCAGTTCGATAAGCAGGATCAAGCCCTAATACCATTTTATCTTTCATTGGTGGTTGAAGCAATAATTTCTCTAAATTTTTACCAAAATTATCAATAGCTACTTCTTCCGCTTTTTCGGTTAACTCACTTCGTATTTCTCTTTCAATAGATGGTGCTATTAATCTTTTATAAGCATCAGTAATAGCATCAATTACTATATCAACTACAAATGATTGATTGTTTTTAATTATTTTAGTTTTAAGATTATTTATAATATCATCTTTATTAATATCAATATTAACACTAATAACCTTTTCGTTTTCTGCACGATTGATAGCTAATATACGATGAGGTTTGATTTCCTTTACTTTTTCTTGATAATCATAATACATTTCATATACTTTATTTTCATCTTTTGCATCTTTTTTTATTTTAGTTATTATTACACCATTTCTAAAAGTATAATTTCTAATTGATTTACGATAAGACGCATTATCACTTATCCATTCCGCAATAATATATTTAGCTCCTTCAGTAGCGCCTTCTACTGTCTTTATCTTATCATTTAAATAATTACTAGCGATACTTTCAATAGTTCCTTTAATAGGAAACGACATAATTATTTTAGCTAATGGTTCTAATCCATTGTTAATTGCATCAGTAGCCTTTGTTTTTTTCTTTTCCTTATAAGGTCGATATAAGTCTTCTACTTCGACTAATTTAGAAGCATTCAAAATTTGATTTTTCAATTCATCTGTTAACAATCCTTTTTCATCTATTAATCTAATTACATCTTCTTTTCTTTTAAATAAATTAACTTGATATTCATATATTTCTGATATTTTCCTTATTTGTTCTTCATCTAAGGCACCAGTTGCTTCTTTTCTATATCTCGCAATAAAAGGAATGGTATTTCCATCTTCTAACAACTTTAAAACCGTTTCAACTTGATTGATTTTTATGTTTAATTCTAAACTTGTATTTTTTATTATATCTTGATTCATATTACTCACTTTCCTCGAGTTTAATTATATCACACTCAAAATAAAAAGAAAACTCTTTTATTAATTAATAAAAAGAGTATTTATTTTATATTATTGTAATTCATATGGTTCTTGAGCAGTACCTTTACCTCCAGAGAAGGTTAGGGCTGAAGCACCTGACTTTAAATATATGGTCGGACGAACGCCATATGTGGTGGAAGGGTCGTCGTTGCCTAAGTTGCCAGTGCTAGCCACAAAACGAACGCGAGAAGAACTATAGCGATTCATTGTCCAATAGGAAGTTGATACTGTTGGATTTTCAATGGTATTTACATCGATAAATGTTTCTGTTATTGAATCACTTAAATCTATATCATTTCCACTAAACATCTCGCCGACTGTTGGTAATCCTATATTAGCAGTTGTTGTTGTTGCTTGCGGTACCGTATAATTGTCTTTCATTTCATACAATCCTACTCCATATGTTCCTTCGGTTATATATTTACTATCGATATTGTTTATAAATGGCGTTAATACTCCAGTATATACTATATCAGTTGTTTGGATATTATCACTTGTATCTACTGCCCATGCACTTGTTGTTGGAAGCAATCCATTTAGTACTACTTTTATTCGATTATTTTCTTCATCTTTACTTACTACCCTAAATGTACATTTATTATCACTTCCACATGCATTATCAGTTCCTTTATATGGTATATTGATATATTCTCCTACTTGTACATCATTTGTATTTGTCGCTTTTGTTCCTACCTTATAATTTGAGGTTAGAGTACCATCCCCTTCAGTGATGGTTAGATCAGAAATTTTTATAACTGGGCGGACTTCATGTGAGTCGTTGATGTTAGAGAAACCGTAGTGACCATCGTAGCGCACCATAAGAAGGGAAAACGAATTATCATCGCGATTTCCTAACCACCAATCATCTTTTATATCTAAATAGGAATTTTGTCCCCTTGCTCTAGTATATTGCACTATATCTAATAATCCTACTTTCTTAGTTGTTGTTATTTCATCTACATCAGTATATATTCCAACATTAAACGTACTATCTAATATATTATCTTGAATACTACTATCTAAACTATTATAAAAATAATCATTTAACCATGTATTGATATATGTGTCTTCATAACTTATAAATCCTTCTTCCGTTGTTGGACCCCATACTGCACTAGCCGGGTGAATTTCCGTTAATGGTTGTTGACTTATTAATGTTAATGTATTAGCTAAAGTATCAAATTCAATTACGCGCCAATGATGACCT
>CALVKL010000069.1 GCA_944332695.1 uncultured Bacilli bacterium | reverse complement strand
AAATAATTGTTAACAATGTTAACAATTATTTTGCCTTTATTTGTTCAATATATTTATTTACTTTTTTAGCCCATTCCTTATCAGCAGCATATTTAGAATTCATCTCTTCAGGCGTTATCAATCCTTTTTGAACATAATTTCTAGCAATATTATCAATAAAACCTTTAATACCATCATCTAAAGTTTCATAAGCCATATATACACTGCCATTACAAGAGGGATTTCCTACTTGTCCACCAACATTGTTACATTTTTTAACCAATGTACTACATCCCCATCTACATCCAGTTTCGTGTAATGAAATGGCCACAGCTAAATAGGGATCTACACCTTTTTCTAATGAATAGGTAACATATAATTCTCCCTTGCCTTTTAAATCGGAAGATAAGGATTTTTCAATCTTAGCAATTAATTGCTCTAAAGTTAATCCATCATAAACAATAGGATCTACATCTTCAACTTCTGCTAATAAATTTTCAGGTTGTAATTCAGTTGTTTTTTTATCGGGAATTAATACCAATGTACAAATTAATAATATTCCTAATAAAATACACATCTTTGTTTTCACTAATTTCACCTCTTTAAGAATTTAAGAAAACAATACAATGTTATCATATATTTTAAAATTCGTCAAATTATAACTTTTTCATCAAAAAAACAATTTATTTAATTAATATTTAAAAAATGAATATAAAATTTTAAAAAATTTTAATTTACAACTTTCAAAAAAAAGTCCATAATCCCAAGTATTACGAACTTTTACTTATTTAACACACAAAGGTGTGCGTAAAATTCAATATGGGGCGCAATAAGGGGATCGAACCCTTGCATAACGGAACCACAATCCGCCGTGTTAACCACTTCACCAATTGCGCCAAATATCAACTAAACAAGTTGACATATACAATTCTAACAAATTTCTTAAACTTTTGCAAGTATTTTTATTTATTTTATAAAATATAGTCTTTTTACCCATACATATTGCCTAAGAAAACATAATATAAATTGAATTAGGAGGAAATTATGTATAATTATTATAACTACCCTCAAAATAATAATTTTGAAGGAGAAAATTTTAAACATATAAATTATCAAAATGATAATTTATACAATCCTTATCAAGGATTAATTAGAGGTAATCTATTTAAAAATTTATATCAGCCATATAAAAATGAAAAACCATATGAAATAAAACCGATGAACGATCAAGCAAAAATGCTTACTGATTTAGATTCTTTAGAGTTTGCAATGATAGATTTAAGTTTATATCTTGATGTCAATCCTGATGATAAAAGAGCACTTGATTTATATAATAAATACCGCATTGAAAACGAAGAACTTTTAAAACTTTATCAAGACCAATTTGGTCCACTATTATTAAATAGTGATGTTTTAAACAATACTCCATGGATGTGGGATAATCGCCCATGGCCTTGGGAAAATTAAGGAGGATTTTAATATGTGGAAATATGTAAAAAAATTAGAGTATCCTGTTAATATAACAAAAAAAGATTTAAATATGGCTAAAAGTATGATGGCTCAATACGGTGGACCTGATTCTGAACTAGGAGCAGCATTAAGATACCTAAACCAACGATATACAATGCCCGATGAAAAAGGATTCGCTTTATTAACAGATATCGGAACCGAAGAATTAGCGCACTTTGAAATGATTGCAACTATGATTCAACAACTAATGAAAGGTGCAACAGTTGAAGAATTAAAAGAAAATAATTTAAGTGGCTATTATACTCAACACGATCACGCTACTTTTCCAATTGATACAAGCGGTGTTCCTTTTACAGCTTCCTATATTGAAGCAACAGGCAACTATCGGGCTGATTTAGAAAGTGATATGGCTGCTGAACAAAGAGCAAGAGTAACATACGAAAAATTAATTAATCAAACTGATGATCCTGATGTAATTGCGCCACTTAATTTTTTAAGACAAAGAGAAATTGTTCATTATAATCGTTTTAAAGAACTAAGAGATTATTATTTAAATAAATTTAGAGGGTAAAATATGAAAAAAATACTATTAATATATGGTGGTGCCTCACTAGAACATGACGTGTCATGTAATTCAGCTAAAGCAATTATTGAGAATATCGATAATACTAAATTTCAATTAGATTGCGTATATATAACACCAAAAAACGAATGGACGAATAACAATAAAAAAATTGACAATATTATTGAATTTATAAAGAAATATGATGTTGTTTTTCCGATTATTCACGGTTCTTATGGCGAAGATGGAAAATTACAAGGAATGCTTGATTTATTTAATATAAAATATGTTGGTTCAAACTTAGGAGCTAGTTATATATGTATGGATAAACAAAGGACTAAACAAATTTTAGAATATTATAAAATTCCTCAAGTTCCTTTTCAAATTTATCAAAAAAATCAAAAACTAGAAATTCCTTTCCCCGTAATTATCAAACCAGCTAACGGTGGTTCATCAATCGGTATTAACGTGGCTAATAACAAAATTCAATTTAAAAAAGCCATCAAAGAAGCTTTAAAATACGACCAAAAGATAATTATTGAAAAATTTATAAATGCTCAAGAATTAGAATGTGCTGTTCTTGAAGATAAAAAGCTAATAATATCAGAAATTGGTGAAATTGTTGTTAATAATGGTTTCTATGACTATGATACAAAATATGAAAATAATTCTGCTAAAACTAATATAATTGCTGATATTCCTAATAACATAAAAAAGCAAATAAAACAATATGCCAAAACTATTTTTAAAATATTAGAATTAAAAGGATTAGCTAGAATAGACTTCTTCTATGAAAAAGATACTAAAAAAATCTATTTAAATGAAATAAACACTTTACCTGGCTTTACCAAAATAAGCATGTATCCAAAGCTAATTATGAATAAAAAAATATCATATAAAGATTTAATAACAAAATTAATTGATAATGCCTAAAAGAGTACCTAATCATGGTACTCTTTTGACATTTTTTTAATTTTTTCATAAACCATATTTTCTTCATCATAATAAGGATTAAGTTTCCTTAAAATTTCAACATCGCCTACTTCTATATAATCTTCTCTTTTATCTATCAAAGTTTCTTCTAAAATATCATCATTAGTATAGACAAAAAATTCAATTATCAATATTGCAATATCAGTATTATTAACAAACATTTCATATAAATTTTCAAAATTATAATTACAATCAGAAAATAAACCTATCAAATCTTGATGTGTATCATATAATAGTTTATCTTTTTCTACTAAAACGACTAATGTTTCATAAACATTAGAAAATATATAACTATAAAATTTTAAAATTTGCTCTTCATTATCACCAAAATATTCATTTACCTTTTCTTTAAAAATTTCAACAACAGTATCATCATATTCATCATCTTTAAAGCTTTTTAAAATATCTATCGAATGACAAATTGAACTATCATATATATCGATAAATCCTTGAATAAATTTTTCAGTTGTTAAAAATTTTTCTGGTGGAATATAATCTAAAAAATTAATTATTTCAAACGGATTAATTTGCAAAAGTTCGCTTAATTTGTCTTCTTGTAAAACAGTTTCTAAACAACCATTTCTAAATATATAATTTTTACCAGAATAACTAAAAAAATCATCAATATAATCAATTATATATGAATTATCTTTAAAATTTTTGAAGGCTGTGATAATCTCTTGAGGTGATAATTTTTTAATTTCATCAATTATTTGAAGATTTGCCTCAACATTTATTTCATGATTAGCTTGATATAAAGATAAAAGATAAGAACTACTAACAATAATAAGCATCATTATATTTTTACAAAATTTTTTATCTTCACCAATATTCGAATTTTCTTTTAAAACATTTTCAAATCGACTATGATCAGTCAGTAAAAAATCTAATAGTTCTAAAATAATTTTACTTTTTTTATTTTTATGAGTATCAATGATATCAGATGATACCATATATAAAATATCATAGCAATATTCATAAAGCGTTATATACGTTTCCATTCCCCCAAGACCTTTCTATTTAATTATATTATTTAAAATATAATTAAAGCTAATTTTAATATCAGGAAAAACCTCAATATCATTTAGTTCTTCAAAAGAAAACCAAGCACAACGATCGATTTCATCATCTTCAATAACATCATCTTGATCTAATGGAATGCCTATATAAGTAATATCGACATGTAAAGATCCATCCCTACCACGATTCTTTTGAATTCCTAAAGGTCTTATAAAATCATCTTCTCTTGGAAAACGTTCACCAAGTAATTTGACTCTTACTCCAGTTTCTTCATAAGTCTCTCGCAAAGCAGTTTCTTCCGGCAATTCATTATCTTCAATATGACCACCAGGTTGCACCCAACGATTAAACCTCCGATGATAACATAATAAAATTTTTTTATTAACAGGATTGACTACAAAAACTGAAGCACAAAATTCTCTTTTCATATTACATCACAAATTAATTATAACATATTTTTTTAAAAAATATACAAAATATATATGTCCACCATATGCGTACACAAGTTATTATGTGAGATTAATTAACAATATTTATTTATGCTATTTTAATATTGGAGGGTATTATGTATTTCAAAAGATTAAAAGATTTAAGAATAGATAATGACTATTTACAAAAGGACATCGCTAATTTACTAGGAATAACACAACAGTATTATTCACGGTACGAATTAGGTCATTTTACAATTCCACTTGAGCACTTAATAAAACTAGCAAAATTTTATAATGTTAGCATTGATTATATTGTAGGTTTATCAAACGAAAAAAATTTTAAACAAAAAAAATAAAAA
>CALVKL010000068.1 GCA_944332695.1 uncultured Bacilli bacterium | reverse complement strand
CATCTTCACCTCTTATATAAGAATTTCAAATTACTAAACCACTATAAATATTATAACGCATAAATCACATTTTTTCTTAACAATCTATCAATTTAATACAATTTTTTAATACTAGAATATAATTTATGGTACTCATTTTTAGTAATTAAATTATCCTTATATAATTCATTAATTAAATATAATTGAAAGGAAATAGATACAATTTCTTTAATTTTTTTATTATCACATATATTACTTTCTAAATAATTCTTATTATTAATCTTATCTAAAACAAAATTTATTTCATTCATAATATCAACCCCCTTTAAACAAATCCCTTTCAATAACTAGTAAAGATTTTATATAAAAAAATACAAAATCATGGCCATAGTTACGGCCCAACTTTCGGCCGTTAACATTCGTTAAACTTTAAAATCATAGTTAAGCAGGATAAACCTGTTTACAAACAACTAGCCAGTGGCTAGTTTTTCCTTATTTTATAAGGCATTAGCAAAAACACTAGTGTTTACATTTACAAAAAGTGTTATACAATCGTTAATTCTGACATCTTCACAAACCCTTATAAATAAAGGGTTTCTGAAAACTGTTATACAAACGTACACACTTTTTTAATATGTTTTTTCTTGATTTTAGGCCAAATTTTAATGTTTTTTTAGATAATTTATGGCCTAAACTTCGGCCATAAAAAATAAAATTTAAGGGGGTATTAGAATATGAAAAAAGCACCAATCTTTTTCACAAGATTAGCACTTTAAATACAATTATTTCATATTCTACTATATTGTATCACATCATTGTCGATAGTCAATATGTAATAAATGTCGTAAAAACTATGCAAAAAATGTTGTATAAAATTTCATTTATCCCTTGTTTTTAGCCTATTTATCTAATAAGATACTATACTAGATATTAACCCATTGACCAATATATTTATTTTTTTAACAATTAATTTTTAGACTAGTTTTTTTATAATATAGTATAATTTTTTTATTTTGTTTCAATAACTTTTTCAAGAAAAATTTTTTCTTCAAAAGCACCACGTTTTTCATTTTTTTTATCAGCAATCGCTATAACATCATTTAAATTTTTATTTTCTAAATTAGCTAATGCCCTAATTACTTCTAACATATCGGCTAATTCTTCTACTCGTTCATCACCTGTTGATTCAATTACTTCTTTATATTCTTCATATAATTTTTTTTCCAATTCATTTTTATATTCAATTTCATCTAATATTCTTACAACTGGTGTTTCTCCCTTTTCTTTTATTATGTTTGGAATTTTATCTCTTACTAATTTATTATATATTCTTTCCATCTTCAATTCTCCTTAATAATTTTTTTTATTTGGTATTACCCCTCTAACACCACCACGTGGATTTTCAACATCTCCTTTATATCTAGGAATTAAATGCATATGTATATGCATAACACTTTGTCCTGCTGATTCACCACAATTTAATCCTACATTATATCCATCCGGACTATATTTTTCATCTATATATTTTTTGCACTTATTTAATAATTCAATTATTGCAATTTGTTCTTCATCAGTTATATCAAAAAAAGTCGCAGCATGTCTTTTTGTAATAATTAGTGTATGACCTTTACTAACTGGAAATTCATCAAAATATGCAATAGCTAATTTATTTTCAAATAAAGGTTTTCTATTTGGTATAAATTGTTTGCAAAAAACACATTCTTTCATAATGATTACCTCCTACAATAATCATTATAGCATAATTAATACCTTTTTTTAATCCTCTAACTGAAATTTAATATCATATTTTAATAAATCATTAATAATTGATTGTAAATCTTCTTCGCTACTATTAACCTCAGGTACAAAATATCTAACCATATTATCATCAAAAGTATCAATTACAGAATTTATAAATTCGTCTTTCAATAAATCATTATTACTAAAAAAAGTATTTAAATCACCATTATGTGAAATCCATCTTCCAGTTTGACTTTTTCTTTTTCCCCATAGATGAAATCCACCAATATATGAAATATATTGCTTAATATTATTATTAAAATCAATTATTTTTTTTAATTTAATATCATCCATTTTTATAGCTTCTGCACTAAAAACTTGTGGATAATCAAGAACTAATTTTAAATTTAAATTTCTCTTTTTTAATTCTTGTAAAAATTGAATTATTGACTTTCCATTTGAAATTATAAATTTTCCACCCCTATAAAATGTTCCACATCTATTCTCAATAAAAATTTTAACGGCTGGAAATTTTTTCAATATTATTCTTTCAAACTCTTCATATATATCAAAAAAATCCGAAAAATCATTACAATAATCATTAAAAGGCGGATGAATTTCTATTATTTCTGGAGATATATTATTACCTATTAATTCAATTATAAAATTTGCAAACTCCTTTGCCCATTCTTTATTTTTCCATAATTGAGGCACGTTATCTCTTTCTGATGATTTTAATTCAGGATATTTATTAATTAATTGATTATCTAATTTTCTTTTCATATGAGAATATTCAGTATGTAACGAGTATTTTCGTTGCGGATTAATTGAGTCTTTATCAAAATTTCCTGCTATTTCATCTATATTACTAACAACACCTACTGGATATTTTTTAGAATGATATGTTATTGGTATTAAATTCATTTTGTCCTCCTTAATATTTTTGATTTTCCTACTGGAGTTTGAATATCCCAGAACACTAATTTTCCATTTGAATTCATAGATATTGATACAGTATATTCATCTAATTTATCCCAATTTTCATCAATTGATTGAATATGATTAAGTAATTTTTCAATTAGACTATAATCCATTGGAACAAATTGCTTATCAAATATATCCTCACTAGGATTTAGACCAAATTTTCTTAATTTATTTAATCTTATTAATTTGTCTTGATTAAATTGTTCTGGATTTACAAAATTTAGTTTAATATATTTCCACCATTCTTTTTGCCAACCATATTCAATAGGATAATCTAAATAAATACTTTCTTGGGGAGATATATCACCTCTATTTAAATCAGATACATCAAATCCTTTTCCTACACTTTCAATTATAAGTGACTCCATTTTTTTATTCACATACATATTAATTCCATATATATTTTTTGTTCTATCAATTGGTTGTAACAACCACATTTGTGTTCCATCAACTTGTTTACTTTTTAATTCATCTAAATCAATTTTAGATTTATTACCTCCTCTAATTGGAGTGATACTTGGCTTAACATATTGATATCTTATAGTACAATATTCAGATTGTAAAACTTCTTTTAAGGTTATTAATTTTTCTTTTGTAATAAGTTCGTTTTCATCAAATAATACACTATCAAAAACAGGACATCCTACATTAGATAAAAATTGATATGTTGTTATTTTTTCATTATTTGGATTATTATATTCTTTACTAGGCAATATAATCATTATTTTACACCTTCTTTCTTTTTTGTATAAATTAATGAATTTTTTTTATAAAATTCTAAATTATTTTCTATTACTTCGATAAGAGGATAATCCCTCCAATTCCAAATTTCTATACCTTGTGATTTTGCAAGTAACATCCTTAAAAATTGTGATGGTATTCCTTCATGTGTAATAATATAATCTTTACCATCTATATCACTATAATATAAATAATTATCATATTTTTGACATAATACACTTAATTGCTCTATATCTTCAATTGATTGTATATTAAAATTATATTTTTTAATTTCATTTAGCAGCGAAATATTATTAGGAAAAATATGTAAATGTGCATGAACTATACTTTTTCCACTCTCATTGCTAGGATGTAATGCCCCATGTTCAAACATAGAACTATTTGAATTAAAATATTTTCTATTAATTTCTTGTTGCCATAAAATAATACTTTTTAATTCTACTAATTGTTCTTTTGACAATTCACCAAAACAATTAATATGGTTTTTAGGTACTATAAGCTGATAATTTTCAACAAATCCTCCAGTCGTTGGAAAAACTACAAAATTATCATTTTCAGCAATTATTCTACTTTTATTAATTATACTAATACCTCTATTCTTTTGTTCTTCACAAAAAGGACACATACTATTTTGCATAATCATCTACCTCTAAACATTTTATTTCTCTATCTGCATTTAAATTTTTAATGTTTTTAAATTCAAACAAATATCCCTCCATTTTTTTTGTATCTATTAATTCTATAGTTCCATTATTTTCAACAGCCAATACTTTACCAACACAAAATAAATATGATCCAAAAATTCTATTAAATTCTTTTTTTATTATATATGGTTTAATCTGTTTATTTTCTTCATCAAACAAATTAACTTGTATATTTGATGATAACATATTACTATCAATTTTATCTTTTATTTCATTAAATGAATTAAATTCCGGTTCTATTAAATATTTTTTATTATCTCCAGAAAACAATTTTAAAATATCTTTATATTTTTCTATAAGTTCTTTTCTTATTAATGTTTCTTCACTAGTAAAAACCATATTTTTCATTTTATAAGTTGTCGTCACTGCACCAGTTATACCATTATCAATTATATTTTTTTCAATTTGTCTAGCAATTTTACCAGTTGGAGTTTTAGCAATAAATATAGAAAAGATGGCACCTTGTTCTAATAGTCTATTATATTTTTTTATTTCAGAAGCTGTCCCAACTTTGATCTTTCCATTTGGAAAGTATGCTAAATAAACATAATGAGGTGTATTACAATATTTAAGCACATCTTCGTTTTTTACATAACAATCTTCTCCATGGCATCTAACACATTTATAAAAATCAAACGTATATTTACAATGATTACATTGTGAACTACTATCTTCAATAATATTATTACAGCTTATATATTCTCTAGTATATGGATTTATTGTTCCAA
>CALVKL010000067.1 GCA_944332695.1 uncultured Bacilli bacterium | reverse complement strand
AAGCAGGAGGTAAAAAAATGGTTTATTTAAAAAATTTTACTTTATTAGATGAACTTCAAGAACACGATATAGTTTGTTATGAAGAAATAAGAAGAATATTTAATAATTATTATCCTTTACATTTATTCTCAACTAAATCTTTTAAAAATATAGATTTTGATAAAATTACAATTTTTTATGGTGGTAATGGTTCAGGAAAAACAACATTAATAAATATTATTTCAGAAAAATTAAATGCTTCAAGAAAGTCATCAATTGATAAAGGTTCATATTTTGATTTATATGTTAAGCATTGTGATTATGAAATGTCGTTTGATGAACCAACTGAAATAAAATTAATAACAAGTGATGACGTTTTTGATTATCTTTTAGATGTACGTTCAATCAATGCTAATGTTAATAGACAAAAAGAAAAATTAAGTAAAGAGTACTTAGATTATAAATTTAATAAAGATGGAAATTCATTTGACAATTATGATGAGTTAAAAACAAGTTATGAAACAAAAAGAAAATCAATGTCTAAGTTTGTTAGAGAACGATTAGGAAATAATAATATTATAGAATGGTCAAACGGTGAATCAGCTCTTATGTTTTGGGAAAGGGAAATAGAAGAAGATAGCATTTATATTTTAGATGAACCAGAAAACAGTTTATCTGCAGAAAACCAATTAAAATTAAAGAAATTTATAGAAGATTCCGTTAGATTTTATAATTGTCAATTTATAATTTCTACACATTCGCCATTTTTATTAAAACTTATGGATGCTAAAATTTATGATTTAGATCAAATTCCTGTGACTACTAAAGATTGGACAGAATTATCTAACGTTTTAGTATATTATAATTTTTTTAAAGAATACGAAGATGAATTTAATAAAAAATAGGATAGTGTAATATAATAATTTTGCAGTAGTGATTGGAATTATTTCCTACTTTAACGAGTCGTTAAGGGACTAAATTAATTATGACGATTAAATAGTAATACTCCAAAGGACTAACCTACACGTTGTGTAGCCGCTTCGTTGCACTTCGCTTTAAGTCCATTTCCATATTACAATATCGTTAGTACTGCATATACGGGAGGTAGTAAAAATGTGGAAATACATAGGTACAAAAGAATGTAATGAGTTTTTACTATCTCTCAATTTAATTAATTGTAAAGATGATAAAAAATACATAAAAACTATTTATTCCATTAGTAATAATATAGAGAAAAATTATAAAATATATAAAATAAAAAAACGTAATGGTAAATATAGAACTATATATGAACCAAATTTAATTTTAAAACAAATTCAAAAACAAATCTTAAATAATATACTTAATAATAAGTCTATATCAAAATATGCAAAAGCATATCATAAAGGAATTCAATTGAAAGACAATGCGATTCCCCATATTAATAAAGAAATGATTTTAAAGTTGGATATTAAAGATTTTTTTGAAAATATATCATTTTTAGATATTTATAATTCTTGCTTTCCTATAGAATATTTTCCTAAATCAGTTGGAATGATATTAACTTATTTATGTACATATGATAATCACTTAACTCAAGGGTCACCGACTTCTGCCTATATATCAAATTTAGTAATGAAAGAGTTTGATGAAGAATTAGGAAATTGGTGTAATTTAAGGAATATATCTTATACAAGATATTCAGACGATATGACTTTTTCTGGTGCATTTAATCCTAGTGAATTAATAACTAAAGTTAGAAAAATGTTATATAAATTAGGATTAGAATTAAATAATGATAAAATTCATATAGTATATAAGTCTTCTAGTCAAAATGTTACAGGAATTGTAGTTAATGAAAAAATGCAGGTTAATGTAAAATATCGTAATAAGATAAGACAAGAAATATATTATATTAAAAAGTTTGGATTAAGTTCTCATTTAAAAAAATGTGACATTAATATTGATTCAAAAAGATATTTAAATATATTATATGGAAGAGTTCTCTATGTTTTACATAATGAAAATGATAAAGAATTTATAAAATATAGGCAATTTATTGAAAATTTAAAAAGACAATGTAAGTCATAATGACCTAGAATTGTCTTTTTCTTTTTGCATATCTTTATCAAAATTATCAATATTATTTTGTATAGATTCTGATCTAGCTTTTATATCTTTACAATACTTATCATATTTACGAAGGTCTCTAATAGTAGGCTGTATAGAATTTATTTTAGCAAGTATTTCAGATTTATCTTCTTCAGTTTTTGCTCTATGGTATCTTTTCCAAAGATTTTCTCTTTTACCTATGAGATTTTTATATTCTTCATAGTTTGTTTTAGTAAAGTTATCTAAATCTTCTTTTGTTTCAATCTTATTTGTAGACATAAATCTTATTTGTTCTGAATATTCATTTAATTTTTTTATATCCTGTCTAATCGAATAAGGTAAATATTGTTTTGGATGCTTTTGTGGAAAAACATTTAATAAATAACAGTAATATAAATATAAGCCATAGATACCTTTATGATGTTTATTAGTTCTAGAATATTCTTCAAAGATAGTTCTTTGTGGTAAAGGTTTAAATACAATTTGTCTAGATGAATATAATCTTTTATTTAAACTATCTATTGAATAATTATTACCAAATGCTTTTTCTATTCTAACTTTATCATAGCCATCTTTATAAATTGTTAATATACCATTACGAAAATAAACTTGATAATTTAATTTTTTAAGTCGTTCTACAACTTGTTTAAGGGTAACAGAATAACTTATGACATTATCTAAATCCTCTTTGAGAATTTTATAATAATCATCATTTAATACTTTGTGTTTATAAGTGTTCTTGTAAGAAATATCTTCATCAAGAATACTTAATCCATATTCTGCGCATATTGAATCTGATATCTGTCTTAACTTTGCTAAATTAGCACGATTGTTATTATATTTTTTACCAGTCTTATATGAAACTGAATTAATTATGAAATGATTGTGTATATGATTAGTATTTTGATGAGTAGCAACAACCACTTCATAATCTCTAAACATTTCTTCTACAAACTTAACTCCAATCTCATGAGCAATATCAGGAGTAACTTCATCTTCTTTAAATGACTGATAACCATGATAAGCGAGAACTCCGTCTTTCTTTCTAAATATTTCTTTAGTGAACTCCATATCATCACAAGGATTATCTTCATCACAATTTAAGCAACTGACATAACAAACTTTTTCTTGTTTAAAATTACAATCTTTAATAGGTTCTTCTAAATAACTATATGACTCTCTATTACCATAATCTTTATTAAGAGTTTTTTCTGGATTGATAATATAATTTATAGACTGCTTTAAATTATTCTTAATACTCCAAATTGATGTTGTTGCCATTATAGGTTTATCCTTTCTTTTGGAGTGGTGGGAGTAATACTACCTTGCTTGCTTATGACAACATCAGACATAAATTAACTCCTTTAAGATAATTTCTTCAGCAGTATTTTTATAATTATTCATCAATTTTGCCCATTCAATTTGATTATTTTCTTTACTTTTTTCAGATAGTTTTTCATCATTTTTAATATAATTATCCATTAAAGTTTTTAATCTTTCTTCACATTCTTTACTGACTGAAAGAAGATGATTTGTTAGTTCGTTTTTCATTAAAAGTGCCTGATATAATCCTTTTTTGTGTTCCTTAATATAATTCAATCTTAATAATCCATACCTGTTTATTTCTCCATAATTTTGATTTTCTATTACCAAATTAGGTAATAAATAATCTTCTTGTTTTACATATTCAATATTCATAATTTAATCAAATCCTTTCTAATTTTCTAATAATTTATTTGTTTTGTAGCTAATTATTCCGTATTTATCTTTAACATTATCTACTGTTATAGGGAATTTTTCTTTAGGTGAAATTGCTACAAATCTTATAATTTTTTCATTTTCTTTTGGTTGATATTCTAAAATAACTTCATTAGTTTTTTCATCAATTGTTTCATACATTTCATAAAATGATGTTTCAAAATGTTCATTTATTTTAGATAGATATTTATCTAATTGTTCTTCATTCATTCTGCCACCTTTGATATATTCTTCTTTATTATCAACCATAACAGGTACTGCTACATCAAAGATACCTGCATCATAAAACTTTACTAATTGTCTTATAAATCCGTTTCTAAAATTTATTTTTTCAAGAATTAAATTACCTTTACTATCTTTGTTTATCTCAATAGTATCAATAAATTTTAATATAAATTCTTGTTTTTCAGACTTTTCCATACCATTCCATTTAGTTTTTAAAACAGTATTTAGAGTATCAAGTCTAATCATTTTTTCTTTTTCTAAATCTCTTTGTGCGAGTAATTCGTGTGGAGAGTAGTTAAAAGTTTCTAAATTAACTAACTCTAGTTTTTTGCTTTCAAGGTTAGCAAGTTTATCTTCAATTAGTTTATAATCTTCTTTAAAATCATCAATTTCAACAATGCCTTTAATATACAAATCTTTAATTTTATTTCTTTGTTTTTCTAAATCTCTAATCTCTTTATCAATAGTAGTAGTATCAATATTATTTTCTTTATCTTCTAATACTGGTAGAAAAAACTTTTTAACTGCCATATCATATTCTAGTAAATCATAGATAAAATCTCTTAATAAATGCTCTACATGGTCTTCATTAAAGTTAATGTGACAATGCTCACAAGTATAGTACATATACTTTCTTTTAGTACCACCAGAACCTTTACATTTCATAATTCTACAGCAATTAGGACATTTTAATCTTTGAAAGAAAGTATAAACTCTATCTCTAGTATAAGTTCTTTGATTTCTTTCTTTTTGTCTTTGACATTCTTCCCATTTAGCACGAGATATAATAGGTTCTACAACATTCATATAAACAATAGGTTCTAAATTTTCTTGTTTACCAATTCGCTTATATTGTTCATAATCTCCCATATAAATTTTATTA
>CALVKL010000066.1 GCA_944332695.1 uncultured Bacilli bacterium | reverse complement strand
TCAAAACAGCATTTTCACCTAAATTTTGCATAACCAATGTACGAAAGGTCCTAAATACTTTATAAATAAACAAAAATGGAGCGCAATGCGCTCCTTCAGGGGGTTGGTTGGATCAACTCACATAATATTGTAGTAAGAGATCCAAGCGTGTCACCACGCAATTATAATTATAAAGTAGAAAAGTTAAATTGTCAAGTTCTTATAACAGAAATATAATTTGAACTCTTAAACACAAATTATTATTGATTCGGAATATTATTTACTAAAGTTACTTTAATAAACACTATTCAAAATTCTCGATAATTAACATATAATAAGTTAGGTGAAATTTATGATTATAAAATATAATTCTAAAGAAAAAGAACTGTTAGCAAGAATTATGCGCGCTGAAGCAGTCGGTGAAGGTAATTTAGGTATGTTAATGGTCGGAAATGTAGTTATAAATAGAGTGTTAGCCGATTGCTTGACATTTAAAAATATTTATACTATTACAGAAGCGCTTTATCAGCCTAACCAATTTACCGGAATTGAAAGCCCTTTATTTTTTAGCAATCCAACAACAACAGAATTAAATTTGGCAAATAGAGTCCTTAAAGGAGAATACTATTATCCAGCCACTAATGCTCTTTGGTTTTACGCGCCATCAAATAATGAGGTATGCTTATTATCATGGTATAATCAAAATTTAGCAGGTAGATATAAAAGTCACTGTTTTTATAATCCCGAAGCCGGCACTTGCAAACAATTACATTAAAACCTAGTTTTTGCTAGGTTTTAATTATATTTAAATTATTAATATTTGACCTATATTTAATAAATTACTACTTAAATTATTCTTCTTTTTAATGTTATCGACTGTTGTATCATATTTGTTAGCAATACTGTATAAATTATCACCACTTTTTACAACATATGTTATTTGATCTTTACTTGGAATTTTTAATGTTTGACCAACATTTAATACATTATTTGTTAAATTATTGATTGATTTGATTTCATCAACTGTGGTATTATACTTATTAGCGATGCTATACAATGAATCTCCAACCTTAACAACATAATCAAAAGCTTCTTGAATTGATTCTATTTTAGGAACCAATAAATTTTGACCTATATTTAATAAATTACTACTTAAATTATTTATGCTCATTAAATTTTCAACATTAGTATTGTATTTTATTGCAATGCGATAAAGTGAATCACCAGGTTGAACAACATAAGTATCATATAATGATGTATCTAGTTCAGTTGGAATTAATATCCTTTGACCAACACTTAAATTAGTCGAAGTCAAATTATTATATTCAATTAATTTATCAACTGATATACCATATTCATTAGCAATTTTGTATAATGTATCACCTTTAGACACCGTGTAAACAATATAATTTTCTGGCACTTGTTCTATAATTGGAATTTTTAATGTTTGACCAACATTTAACAAGTTACTTGTTAAATTATTTGCGGCTTTTAATTCTTCAACTGTTATGTTGTATTTTTTTGCTATACTCCACAAACTATCGCCTTTTTTGACTGTATAAGTGCCTGAAGCATAATCACCATAGCCAATATATTGTAATACCGCTCTTACTACTGCTTCGGCATAGTCAATATAATTACTTTTTAATTTTTCTGCATCATTTTCATTATCTAAAAAACCATATTCCACGGTAATTGGTTCAGTTATGCCGGTATTTCTCTGCATAAAATAATAATCCCTAGATGTATCACTTGGCAATCTTCTTTGATATGCTTTTCTAATTATTTGGCCTTCTTTGGCTAATTCTTGTAATACTAAATTTGATAATGTATCTTTGTTCCTTAAAGCATATATTACCTCAGCGCCTTCGCCACCTGGGGAGTTTAGTTACCGCTGTTAAATAGTTATTTTTATATTACATTAAATATAGTGTTCTAAATTATTAATTAATTCTTTTTCTTTGGTAATAATTAAATTTAATATATTTATGATGCTTTCATCATACTTTTTAGATTTAACTACATTTTTAATAATAATTTTTGTTTCAACACCATTTTTTTCTCCAGTATCAACATTATAAATGCCGTTTCCTATAGCAATATTACCATTAGAATAAAAACTTATATTTCCAGTGCCACCAACATAGACAGAACCAGTTCCAAACACACCATATCCATTACTTGTTTTTTGCATTTTTAAATCACCATCTATTAACATCATGGCATCTTCGCTTCTTAATGTTGTATTCTTTTTTTGTTCTATTTTATTTATATATAAATCATTATGTTTTACCTCATTTGTTAAATCATTCAATTTAATCAACCAATTACTATTATCTTTAAAGCTTTGAACATTTGCTAATATCTTATACACGTCAAAATTATTGTTATATAATTTTGGAAAGTAAGTATTTATTTTATTAATAAAATCACTTTCTTGTTCAATTTCATTTGTATATAAAAAATATACTTTTTTTAAATTATGTGTTGGACAATATTTATTATGAATATCCACAGCAATGTAATCTAAAACTGATTGCATATCTTCAAGAATATGCTTAACTTCTAAACATATTTCTGTTTCATCTAATACTAAATCATTATTTTCTATTTTAGCTGAAACCTCTTTAATTCGTTCATGAGTTCTATCACATATATTTTTAATTGCAATTCTCACTATATCACTCCTTATGGATAACTATTATAGCATCAAAACTTGTTTTTACCAATTCTTCCATAAGGATTTCTAACTAATTTTCTATTTTCATACATAAAATTAATTTCTGGTATTACATCATACTTAAATATAATGTTTATATTTCTGTTTTCATCAATTATTATCTTATCTATTAAAGTATTTATTAGCTCTTTTTTAGGTTTCTTTAAATCTAATAGTTCTTTTATTTTCTTTGTATAGTTTGGAAATATGTTTGCTTTATTCTTTATATTTTGTTTTTTTATTTTTTCTTCTTCAATTATATTATTAATCTTTTTTAATTTAGTTTCTGATTCTGTAGATAACTCTTTATATAATTCAGTAGAAATTATATTATTACATCTATCACTATATAAAGTAGATAACTTATTCATAATTTGTTCTTTTTCTTTTGATAAATCATTTATCTTCTTATCCATATCTTCTGTTTCTTTATGAACGTTTTTTTGTACTTCTTTATTTAATTCTTCTATATCAAGTTCTTTTATAAATTTTGATACTGAATTATTAAATTGTTCTAGTATTTGTTCTTCTAAATAATCATATGGATAAAAGTGTGAACTACACCTTCCTCTTTTTGGATCTCTAGAATATCTATTACAATTAATAGACCAATAATCAAGTTTCTTTCTATAATAAACAGATAACCTATTGCCACACTCTTTGCAAAATATTTTTCCTTCCAAAATTCTTTTAGGCCTTTCTGTTTTTAAACTATAATTTCTAGTTTTTCTTTTTCCTAAAGATTTAACATATTTAAAAGTTTCTTTATCAACTAAAGGTTCATGAGTATCTTCAACTATTACCCATAAACTTTCATCTAATGTTATTTTTTTCTTTGATTTATAATTTACTTTTGTTTGAGTGTGTTGAACCATATCTCCTGTATAGATTCTATTACTTAAAATTTTCTTTACTGTTGATATATTCCAACTATCTCTATCAATCAATCTAGAGGAATAATTAGTTCTCTTATATCCAGCTGGTGTAGGCACATTCATATCATTTAATCTTGTTGCGATTTCTGTTGGGCCTATTCCTTCTGCTCTCCATTTAAATATATTTTTTACAATAGGTGCAGTTTCTGAATTAGGTATTAAATGTCCTTTATCTAAAGGGTCTCTCATATATCCATAACAAGGTTGACTTCCTATAAATTTACCATTTTTTCTTTTATCATTTAATACATTTCTTATTTTTATAGAATTTTGTTTACTATAATAATCATTACAAGCAATTATAAATGTTGAAGAATCATTACTAGCTTGATTTTTAAAACTATCATACGATTCAAGTATTGATATAAATCTTATATTATTTTCAGGAAAAAATGTTTCAATATAATATCCTGTCATAACATGGTCTCTACCAAATCTAGATAAATCTTTAACTACTACACAATTTATCTTTTTTTGTTTTATATCCTCTAACATTCTTTGAAATCCTGGTCTATCAAAATTAGTACCAGAATATCCATCATCTACATATTCTCCACATAGATTAAAATTATTATTTTTAACATAACTTCTTAGTAATTCTTTTTGATTAATAACACTTTCACTATCAGATTCATATTTTTTATCTTTATCTTCTTGAGATAATCTTATATAGATTCCAACATTGAAATCTATTTCAGTTAAGTAAGTATTATACATTCAATCCTCCAATCTTCTTACTTGACTGAGTATTAAGACAATTTAATAATATCGCATTATTAAAAAAATTACAGCGCATTATTTTCTTTTTCTATCTCTTCGATAAGATATTTTAAAATAAGATCTTTAAAAGTTATATCATTTTCATTCATAGCAACACCTACTTAAAGTTATGTTGTTTTTATTTGTTTTATTATTATTTAAATTCATTTTATATTACCCCCTTTTTATTCAATAAAAAAATCCCTACATTGTTTTGATATAAGGATTATTACTCTTTTATAACTGAATCAATATTTTTTATAATGTATTCTATTAATAAAGTTTCCATTATAGATTGTATTGTAACTTTTTTGTTTTCTAGTACACTTTTAAAAGCCATTTTTGTATGGTCATCAATTCTAAATTTAACTTGATTATTTTTTGGTAAAGCCATTTTTCACTCTCCTCTCTAATAAATTGGTCCCAAAGTATGCACGTTAATTTTTAAACACTATTTTAGGAAAAGGATTTTGATAAAGCAGGATAAACCTGTTTACAAACAACTCACCAGTGGTGAGTTTTACCTTATTTTATAAGCATTTATAAAATTAA
>CALVKL010000065.1 GCA_944332695.1 uncultured Bacilli bacterium | reverse complement strand
TAATCTGCAAAACGTAAAAATATCAATCCTAATACAGGAGTAGAAAACTCATTATATTTCAAACTGGAATTAGCACGCAGGTCATCAGCCGTTTTCCAAAGTTTATTTTGAAAATCTTTAATGTCAAAAACCATACTTTACCTCATTTTATATTAAATATATTAAGAAATATTAAGAGTGTAAATACACCCAATGCTTGATCTTGTTGTGCTACAATAGACACAGATATGACTGCTATATATTCAATTGAAGCTAGGGATAACTTTTTACTAAAAACAATGTATGAACATTTTGATTTGACGGCAAATAAACTGCAAAAAGAAATAATTGCCGCTCATAAAATACTTACACAAGTATTAATCAAAACTGGTGTTAAATATAACGAATTTAGATGTGTATTAACACCATCAAATGGTAAAGATCGTTTTGAACAACTGTTTGTTTTTAGATTAACTCCAAATGGCAATGAGGTATATTCCGATATAGAAAAGAATATCGTTGAATTATTAGATAAAAATAGTAAACATAATATTCTTATGGGTGATTTAATAACATTTGATTCTAATTTATATTCAGTTATTTCTCTTATGTATCATACTTTAGGAATCCCAATAGACTCAAAATGGGCTGCAAATTATTTTCTTATATATATAAATAATATTTCAAAAGCTTCTATAGAGAACATAGATAAATTTTTCAAAAGCAAATATTATTACCTTGGAACTTGTGATATGAGCTTTGACTCAAAATTTAAGTCATATATTTCTCATGTATCAGTTGCCACGCAATATGTTAAAATTGGAAATAAAATATTTAATGCAGATCCTGACATTGAATTTACTGAATATAGCAACGTAAATAATGGTTGTTTAGATTGGAAAACTGCTGGATATAAAGTGGTTGGTATTAATCAATACTTATTTGATGTTTTTTTACGATATAAAATTGATACAACAATTGGAACAGTTTCTAGTGATGATGACAGAATGATAAATACACTGTTCATAACATCTGATGAAACTTGTCAATTACCAATCAACAAAGTTAAAATTGATAAAGCTAAATATTTATATTTAGAGAATAATAAACAAATTTTTAACAGAATTGGTGTAAAAAAAGAGGATTTTATAAGTGAAATAAATAAGAAAATATTGAATCAATCTTGGTATAATATTGAATTTAAAAATGGTTATAATGAAAAAATAAAAAAAGCATATAACGTTGTTACTTTTAATATATTTTTGGAGTTCGAAAAGAACCACCATTATAAAAAATGTTTATTAAGCTTAATTTATGATCTTAATAGTAAACAAGTTTCACTTGGAACTATGTATTAAACAAATTTTAAATTGCATTTCAAATATTAATTTATATATCTAATATAGTTAAACATTTTTAATGGAACAACATATAATTATGTTTCGTATCAATATAATTACTATGTTGTATTGTTAGCAGTATATAATAAAAAGTCCCTATAAAATTTTATAATTAGATAATTAGTATACGGAATTATATTACTTATTTTATTCCATTATTATCAAGAATATTTATCATTTCCTGCTTATGTTTTTCTGCAAGTTCTTTTGTCCAAATTTTATCATTATTATTAACAATAATTGACATAATACGAAGTTTTATACTTTGATTTATTATTTCTTTATAATCACTTTTTGCACTTGGTGGCATATTCGAAAATTTTGAATTTCCCGATACTGTTATCAAAGCTAAATTGCCAAAATCATTAAGTTCATTTAAACCCCAATATTCACCATTATCAGGGTGTTGAGGATAAAAATGTTCGATTGAATTCCTGAACTGGAATTCCCAATCTTTTTCTACAATATTATTATAATTATCTCTGTATAATAAATAATCTAGATATGAAAAAACTATTCTTTCTATATCAAATCCACTTTTATTTTTGTAATTTGAATCAGATATTTTTCCCAAACAGTATTGTTCTAATACAGGTATTAAATCAGTATTTTTATCTTCTAATAAATTTTTAAGTACAATTGTAATCCAATGCATAGTTTTGGGAGATGTATATGTAATACGCAATGCAGATTCTAAAGTCCGCAACTTTTGGGTTATATTATCTTCTTCTTCCTTATCGGATTTTGAGTATGTTGATTTATATATTGGTTTTGCATTATCATTTTCATTTTTATTAGTATACTTTTCTAGTTTTTGCAATGACCATTTACCTATTTTTTGATAATCTTTTGCATATTCACGTTTTATAATATATTTATCAAATAATGTACGGCATTGTAACATTTTTAATATGAAGTTTTTTGACGTTTTTTCGTCTGCCCAATTATTTTTTAATATTTCTATAAAGTATTTATCATCTAATGAATAATCATTTTTTTCGTCATTATTAATTGCAGCATTAACTTGTAAAATAAAATTGGGGAATGATATTGTAGATTTAAAACGCTCATTATCATTATAATCTTCATCATCGAGGTTCTTAATATTTTCAGTATTTACTTCTGTCAAAATTTCCTTTAAAGAACATTTGTCAAATGATTTTTCTTTATTTTGATGCGTAAAGGCCTGAACTAGATTATCCCAATTATCAATAATCTCTTCTTGCAAATCTGTCCAACCACTTGAAAACAAACTATTTCTTATTCTTGTATTAAAATTCATTTGAATATAGGAATCCATATTTGCACAACAATCCCAGATTTTTGACGCAATTTCCTTGTCTTCAGGTTTTTCTAATTTTTCCAGTATTTTTGCTTTTACAATTTGATGAAGCTCCAATTGTTCTCCTCTAGTGTTCATTATTTCAAAATAATGATTTAAATCTATATTTTTTGGAACCTGTATTCTTATTAGGTAGACTCTTTTAAGTTTTTCACGGAATTTATTTGGATTTAATATATTAGAATTATTTTCAAAATATTTTTTTATAGCAATATAACCGTCATATAGTTCTGGAACTATAATTTCATCATTTATTACAGAACTATTTTTAAGACATATTAGTGTATTACGATATTTTTTGCGTGCTTCAAATTGTAATGGTTCACCTTTACATAAATCTTTTTGATTTAAATTATTTGATAAGTATAATTTTAGCAAGTACAAAGTTGTTAATCTTTGTTGGCCATCTATTATTTCGTACACACTCGGTTCTTTTTGATTTGTTATTAGAGTTCCAAGATAATAATTGTTTTCTGCACTATTTATATCGTCTATTAATTGTTCTATTTGTTTTGCATTCCAAGCATAGTTCCTTTGATATATTGGAACTACATATATAACATCTTTAAAAATATCATCAATGGATATTTGTATTGGTTTGAGTTTACAGTCCAGCATTTTATTTCCATCCATTATCTTTATATAATTTATTGTATATTGCTTTATACTTTACTTTATTTTTATTATCTATTTCATCGTCTTGCGGTTTTGGAATAATAAGGAGGTTTAAATCATTTGGCTTTGAAATATCATTGATGTATTCAAAAAGATTTATATCAATATTAGTTCTTGAATTATGGTTTCCACAAGCATATTTGTTGATTGTTTGCATATAAACTGTAATCATTTTTAACCTAAGCAAATAACACCAAGTATAAATAATCCGTATTGTAGTATCATTAACAGAATTTATTCCAAATTTATCTGCAAAAAATAATAACGAACATTCATACAATTGTTTTATATAAATATCGCCAAATCTTTCATTTGGAATTTCATTTTTATCTTTATGATAAATCTCTAATTTATTTCGTATGGCTTCTAATAAATTCTTGTAATGAATACTATATGTAAAAAAGCGATTCCCTGCAATAATTGGTTGAGTTAATTGGAATTGATTCAACATTTCATTGTTTAGTAATTGATTGTTGCCAGACTGATTAAACTGTTCAACAAAAAGATTACTTGCTTTGTGATATATAGCATAATTATAATTATTGTTTTGAGTAATACCTTTAAATTGACTTATTTTTTTTGATGAATAATACAAACCATTCCGCCCTTTATACCATTGAGTAATAGGATATAAATAATTAGCAAATAGTTCTTTCCAATCATCTTGTTTTATATTTTCCCATTTATTAATGATACTTACTTTTCTATTAATATCAATATTGTTCATTTCTCTCAGGTGATATGATTTTAATAAATCATGGGGAGCTAATTCTTTTCCACGAGAATTTTGAGAATCAAAAAACTGAAAAGCTTCTTGTTCGCTATCTGTGACTATTTTTACAAAAGTACAGCGAGATAGTATGTAATCCAAATAATTTTTACTTTCTAGATCATTTAAATCATTAACTCGTTGATTTAAAATTTTATAATTTGTTAATATTGCATTCTTTGATAACGAACTATATAATGCATTCATTAAACAAAACTCATATGGCAACTTGCATTTTTGGATTAAACAAAATAATAAAATTGCAATAGTTGTTAATCTCTGTTGTCCATCTACTATATTATATATGTCTTGTTTTTTATGTAAAATAAGAGTCCCTAAACGGTATTCTGCAATTTGTTTTTGAGCCGCATTATATGTATCTTCAAAAAGAGTATTTACAGACTCTACACTCCAAGAATATGGTCTTTGATAATCAGGAATTTTAATATTTTTTAAATTCTTAATATTAATAACTTCAAGCTCTGTTTCTATTAATGCCATAAAATCCCTTTTTTATAAGTTTATCACAAATAAAAATTTATATAGCTTTCGTCGATTGTATCTTGTTCGATGCCGATATAACGAAGTGTTACTGATGGCGAGGAATGGTTAAAGATTTTTTGCAGGAGCACGATATCATTATATTTTTTATAATGATGATACCCGAATGTTTTTCTCAGCGTATGAGTTCCGATTCTTTCCTTCGCTCCAACTGCTTGTGTTGCTTTATTCAAAATTCTATACGCCTGTGCTCTATCCAGTCTGCAATGTTTTTGAGTATAAAAAAGCGGTTGCTCACTCGCCAAACCCTCTACAAATAAATCAATCTCCTCTTTCAAAAACCTATTAAGCGGAAATTTCTTATACTTATTCGTCTTTTTCTCTCT
>CALVKL010000064.1 GCA_944332695.1 uncultured Bacilli bacterium | reverse complement strand
ATTAAATTAAATTATACGATAGAAAGATTATGTGATAATCTTTCAAAAATGAATAGCGAAGATAAAGAAAAAATTTGTAAAAAACCGAAATTCAAGTTATTTAAAATTTGACATTAATAAAATAACATATTATTTGTAATATTTGTGATAATCTGCATAAAATGTCGAAAAAACAGAGTTAAATATAATTATGTTGGTTAAAATCACTATTTATATGTTCAATTAAAATCAATATTTAAAATATAATTACTAATTGAAATTTTAATTAAATATATATTCTTAATTTATTATATATTTCTATAAGTATTCATAATTGCATTTTTTAAATTTTTATGATATACTTTATATGAAAGTGAGGACGATTGTTATTAAAAAGATATTTTGTATAGCAGTTATGTTAATGACTATTTTTGTAAGTGGATGTAGCAATACTAAAGAATTTTCTTTAATTTTAGAGAAACAAAGTGATGATTATGTAGAAATTCATAAATTTTCTGATTCGACAAAAATTTATTCAATTTTTTCTGATGTTAAAGTGAAATTTGATGACAACAAAGAATATGATTTGTCAGAAGCATTAAACAAAAAAATTTTAACTATTGACGATATTATAAAAAAGATGAGTTTGTATAGTGAAGTCAATGATGGTGGAACAAAAACTTACGAAAGTAATGATAAAAAATTAGCAAATGTTAATTTTACTCTTGCAAAATGCCATTCTTCTAATGATATAATAATTGGGATAGATACTACTGTTGCTGATGAATGTAGAACAAGTCATTGATTTGTTCTTTTTTTATACTAAAAATAATATTAATGAATAAATATAGCACAAGAAAGTGCAAATCATGTTGGCATTGTAGAAAAAGTAGAAAATAATATTGTTTATATTGTTGAAAGTAATTCGACAAATGATATGCGTAGACAAAAAGAGTATTCTATAAATAGTAAATTTATTTTAGGATATGGAATACTATAGTATTTATTTTAATTAAGCATATAAATAACAATTTCATACATTATAATTATATTTAACTCTGTTTTTTCGACATTTTATGCAGATTATCATAAATATTACAAATAATATGTTATTTTATGTTTAGATAAGATTTTTAAATAAACAATATAAATGTATATTTAAAGTATTTTTTTGTAAAAAATGCGTTATAATTAATTTAGTATTAGAAAATATATAATATTTTAAATTTTTGGTAGAGAGTTTGATTATATAAATCAAATAAATTAAATAAAGGAGTGATTTTGTGAAATTTTTAAAATATGCCGGAATAGCATTATTGGTGGCAGTTATTACTGATTTTAGCATTGCAGCTGCATATCCATCACCTTCTGCAACTGTTACTGGTATAGCTCAATTGCCTTCAAACAAAGATTTTGTTTATACAATTTGGTTAACAAAAAATAAAGATGGTTTACAAAAGTATTTAAATAGGGTTACATATACTTGGTTAACTGATCCTTGTAAGGATTGTATAATTGGTACAAAACCAAGTAATGAATATGGTGTAACTTGGGAAGCTATTACTACTAAAATGGGTGAAGAACAAGCTTTTACATCCAATATAGCTACAGTTATGCATGAACCATTTGGTCCAACTTATAATAATTATAGATTAGGTATGTTTAGGGTTGATTACACATTATTAACAACCAATCATGGTGGTACTTGGACAATTAATCCTTAAATAATAATTATATTTTCTAACTTTCTACATTTTATTTTTAGGAGGAATTGTATATTATGTTTAAGTTTATAAAATCAAATTTTATTTTGATAATTTCCTTTTTAATACTATTAATTATATTATGCGTTAATTCAGCTAATTATATTAAAGAAAGTGAGGCTAGAAAAAATAATTCTTTACAAATGGAACAATTTTGTTTGAATGTTTCATATGAAGAAAATCCCCAATATGAAGAAATTTGTAAAGGTATTTTATATGAAGCCACATTATCATTAGATTTTTATACAATGTTTGTAAATGTTGTTACATTTGGATATAAAAATATAGGATTTGTTTTATTTTTGTTTGTGTCTATGCCATCTTTGTTTTATGTTTGTAAATATTTAAAAAACAAGCAAATTTTAAATGAAATTACAAGAAATAGTTATAAAAAAAATATATTTAAAATTATTGTACAAGCATATAAACCTATATTTATTGTGCCAATAATCATTTTAATTTCCTTTATTATTTGTTCATTTTATACAAAAAACTTTGATCCAACTTATTCCCTTTTTTATAGTTCAGCAATTTGGCAAGAAAGCACTATGCGTAATCCATCATTATTTTTATTATTATATTTTTTAAATACAATAATTCATTCTATTTTATATATAAATATAGGTTTGATTATTGCAAGAACTAAACATAATTATTTTGTAGCAGTTATTTTATCTTTTTTAGCATTCATTGGAATAGAAGCTTTTTTAGAAATTGCAATAAATGGCATATTATTTTTTAGCATTTTAAATTCAGAAATGGGTGCATTATTCAATATAATGAATGTTTTTACTTTTAATGACACATATGGCATAGGTTCTTCAATGATAGTACCACTTTGCTTAATGATTATCTCTTGTTTGTTAGTTTATTTCAGATATAAAAATAAGGAAAAATTAATTATTGATTGTGAAAAAAATGAATAGGAGTTGATTTATGAAAATAGAAATTAATAATTTGTCAAAGTCATTTAAAAATAATGTTGTACTTTCAAATGTTAATATGATTTTTGAAAGTGGAAAAATTTATGAATTATATGGTAGAAATGGTTCTGGGAAAAGTGTATTTCTCAAACTTTTATGTGGCTTTTATGTACCTACTACAGGTAATATATTGTTTAATGGAGTTGATTTGAATTCAAAATTAAATTATCCAAAAAATTTAAGAGCTTTAATTGAAAAACCTTCTTTTTTTCCTGATTTAACAGGTTTTCAAAATCTTAAACTTTTAGCTCAAATACAAAATAAGATTACGGACGATGAAATATCTAAAGCATTGGACATTGTTAATCTTACTGATGAAAAAGATAAAAAATATAGCAAATATTCTTTAGGGATGAAACAAAAATTAGGTATTGCCCAAGTTATTATGGAAAATCCAGAAATTATGGTGTTAGATGAAGCTTTTAATGGGATAGAACAAAAAACTGTTGAAAAATTAATTAACTATTTCAAAAAAGAAAAAGAGAAGGGAAAAATCATAGTAATTAGTACCCATATAAAAGAAGATTTAATTCAAATGGCAGATAAAATTTATTATTTTGATTCTGGTAATGTTTGTGAAAAAGAATTTAAATAAAATATTTTTTAATGTTTCAAAAATAAATTATTATTTTGAGAGAAAAAATAGTTTGTTAATTTTTCTTTTGTTATTAATAGGAGTATTAATTCCCGCTCTTTCTGGTTCGCCAAGTAACAATTTTTGGTATAGATTATTTTCAATATTGAATAGTCCTTTTTTGAATTTTATGTATTTTTCTGCAATTGGTTTAAATTCAATCTATATTTCTAGTGAATTATCAAAATCATATAATGTTGTTAATAGATATTCAAATTATAAAAATCTTATAACTTCGTTTGTTAAAGATGTTATAATTACTACTATTATTTTATCAATAGCAACCATAGTTTTGTCAATATCTGGAGCAATCTTATTTTCATTCGGAAATATTACAATGATTCAGCACCCATATTATAATTTCCCTATAGTTATATATATAATATTTTATATAATTAGATTTTTCTTGTTTACATGTATTTTAACTTCAATTGTATATTTATTGTCTTTATTATTTAATAAAATAAGTTCAATAATTATAATTTTAGTTTTTAGTAGTTTTTTTATGATATTGCCAGAATTTTTATCTGATGTGAATCATTTTTATAATATGCCTTTATTGTTTTATTACTATTTTTTACAAATACATTATTCAACTATTTTTTTAGAAATAATTTGTTCTATTTTACAATTTTTTATGTTGCTACTAGTTTATAAAATTATATACAAAAAAATCACAATAAAGAAGAGGGATTTAAATTGAATGTTCAATTAAAAATATTATTATATAATTTGAAAAAAAGTTATCTTTGGATCATAATATTATTTCTTTTGATGATATTAAGTTTGATTTTTTATTCTGTTCGACCTTTAGAATTAAAATTGAGTAGTAGTGATTTTATTGAATTAATTAGTTACCCTAGATCTAAAAATATTTCATTTGTTTCATTATTAGTGTCAATTTATCAAATAGGACTTACAATATACTATATATATATATATTATTCTTATGAGCTTGAAAATTCTTTTGATAATATTGTAATTAGGTCAAATGAAAAAAAATGGATTTTTCAAAAAATTGTTGGTAGTATTATATTTATTATATTATTTAGATTAATATATACAGGACTACTTTATATTTATTTTTATGAAAAAATTCCTTTTGAATTAAATTTTCTAGTTATGCCAATTATTTATCATATTTTAATTTCGTTAATAATTATTACAATCCTTAATTATACTAAATTTGATAATGGTATTAAATTATTAATTTCAGTTATTATTAGTTTTTTCTTTTTTTTAAAATTTAATGTATTGATTTCTTTATTTTTAATTATTATTATTATTATTTTCAATTGTATATTTTTTCGTTTTAAACGATATTATAATTAGTATAAAAAAATAATAAATAATATGGAAAATTAAATAATTATATTTGAGAAGAAGGTATAATTTGGTTAGAAATAAATATGAAAAATATAAAGTGACTATCAACGAATTATATGAAAATATTTTTTTAGTAGAATTAAATGATAATTTAAAAAAATCATTTACTTTTATAGATGCAATAACAAAAACCATTAAAATAGATTATTAAAGTTTAAAATACAAAATATAATTTTCTTTTTTATATAACATAAAATAATAAGCATATTTATATAGTGCATATGACTTTTTATACATAATGCATAGATGCGTTTTAGAATATGTCATTTTTGAGTTTCGGTAAAATTTTCTCTTGACATAAAAAAATCAGAAAATGTGGAAAACTTTTTCTGATTTTTGTTTTAA
>CALVKL010000063.1 GCA_944332695.1 uncultured Bacilli bacterium | reverse complement strand
TATCAATCTGGTGCTTGTGGTGGGAATCGAACCCACATGACATAAGCCACACGATTTTGAGTCGTGCGCGTCTACCAATTCCGCCACACAAGCAATTAATAAGATTATACCACATAATCTTATTTTTTTAAATATTTTCTTCATTATATTTGTCTTCATTATATTCTTCATTATATTTGTCTTCATTATATTTAGAATTATATAATTCTTTAACATCATCGTTAGTTTCTATTTTTATATTAGGCAAATCATTTATTGATTCTAAGCCAAAATAATCTAGAAATAAAGACGTGGTGCCATATAAGACAGGTCGTCCTGCTGATTCACTTCTGCCAATTTCACATATTAAATTTTTATATACCAATTTTCTTATTAGGTATGAACTACTTACTCCCCTTATTTCATCAACCATAATTCGTGTTATTGGTTGATTATAGGCAATAATAGCTAACGTTTCCAAAGCAGATTCTGATAAAACATCACTATCATCTAAATCAACTAATTTTTGAATATATTCTTTATTTTCTTTTTTTGTAACTAACTTTAAACGATTCCCTAAAATGGTAAGCTCAATTCCTCTTGTTTCATCATAACTATTTTTTAAATTATCAATAACCTTGTCCAATTGATCGTCGTTTATTTTTAATATTTGTTTTACTTCTTCTATGTTTAAACCTTCATCACCAACAACAAATAATAGGCTTTCCAAAACAGATTCCATATTACACCTCACATAATATAATATTATCAAAATTATTTTCTTGAGTAATTTTTAATTCATTATTTTTAGCTAATACTAAAATAGCTAAAAATGTAATTATAACATAACTTTTTGTTTTTATATCAAACAAATCAATAAAATTGACTTTCTTATTTTTGCTAACAAAATCTTTAATTTCTTTACTTCTTTTAGCTATAGAATATTCTTTAGTAGTTATTTTTGTATTCAAAGGTTTATTATTTTCTTTTCTATTTAAAAATTGTTCAAACGCCTTTATCAAATCACTTAAATCAATATCATCAGGTAAAATAGGATTAATTTTATATTCGCTAACATCACTAGATTTTTTAGTATAATATTTTTGTCGTTCTATTTCTAATTCGTGGAATTTAGAAGTTACTTCTTTATAGTTTTGATATTCAATTAATCTTTTGATAAGTCTATCCTTAGGATCTTCTTCGTATTCATCTTCTGATATTTCTGGTTTAGGTAATAACATTGATGCTTTAATTTCAATTAATTCGGCTGCCATAATTAAATAAGAACTAGCTATATTTAAATTTAATTGCTCCATTTTTTTTATATAATCTAAATATTGATTAGTTATTTCCTCAATTTTAATATCATAAATATCAATATTGGATTGTTTGATTAAATGAAGTAATAAATCTAATGGACCACAAAATTTATCGATTGTAAAACAATAATCCATATTATTACCTCCTAACGTTAATAATTATAACAAAAAAAGATTAAAAAATCTATCTTTTAATCGCAATCGTTCGCAAAAAATTATAAACTTTAATATAAACTTTTTCAAAGTTATTTTCTAATTCTTGATAAATTAAATTCACCGATTTTTCTTTTTTCATTTTACCGAAACATTCTAAATATAAAAAATGAACTTTATCAACATCATTAATCATTAATTTCAATTCATTATAAATATATTTTTTTATTTTTTTTTCATTTCTTGTTTTAAAGGAATTTAATTTTTTATCAGAAATTATTTTATAATTAAAAATTTTTGATGATATATTTTCACTATAATTCAACACTTCCATTTCATCCGCAAATAACAATTTGCTATATTCTTCGATTGCCCCATCTTTATCTAATTTAAAAGCAATTATTTCATGGCGATCTGTAGCTAAAAAACAATAATCTAAAGAATAAACGTTTTTTTTGGAAAAATATTCTGTTTTGCAATAAATTTTTGTCAAAAATTCATTATCTATAATTACTTTTTTGTTTACTAAATTTAACAAATCATCAGTCGATAAAACTATAAAAGGTATTTTTCTAACATGATAAATCTTATCATCTTTATTCCATTCAAACACTTCATATAAAAATTGATTAAAATTAAGAAAAATATCGTATATGTAATTCATCTTTTTCCTCCTTCGGTATACTTATTGCTATCAATACAATACCTATGACAGTAATTAAACATTCTGGACGTTTAATAATAAAATTAACATATTCCCAAAAATTATACCCAATTGTCATTAAATTGAGATATATTATTATATAAATACAACCAATTAAGGTTAATCCAAAACCAACAAGAAAAAAAAAGAATTTCATCATAACTGTCACCTATTTAATTTTATGAAAAGTATTTTAATTATTTGACAATATTAAATTTTGCGATAAAATATATATATGAAAAAGTTTAATATGATTGATGAAGAATTTATTTGTGAAAATTGTGGTAATAAAGTTGCCAAATTAAATTATAGTGCCAGAGATCATTGTCCATCTTGTTTGTATTCTAAGCATGTTGATATTATGCCAGGAGACAGAAAAAATAAATGCTGTGGATTATTAATACCAATCAGCATTGAAACTTTTAAAAATACTTATAAAATTATTTATAAATGTCAACGTTGTGGGGAAATACATAAAAATGTTATGGCCAATGATGATTGTTTTGAAGAAATATTAAATATAATGAAACAACCAATTAAATATGGTACTATCAAAAAAAAGTGAGAATTGCTCACTTTTTTATAATTAAAATTTCCATATATCTTCTTCTTCAGATACCGATTGGTTATTCGTTTCAGGCAATGGAGGCAAATCTATGTTTTGTAATTGCACATTGCTATTTTGTGAATTTTCTGGTTCTTCATTAACAACTTCATTTACTAAACCAGTAGTATTAACTTCTTTTGAATTTGATTCATTTGTCTCAGTTAAAGGTGCAAATAAAGATTGATCAACATTTTCGTTTATTGAAGAAATTATTTGTTGTTCATTATCATTAGAAACATTATTATCTTTCTTTGACAACTTTTCTTCATTATTTATATTTTGAGTTAATTCATTAATTCCTTTAGCATCAACCTTAATCTTAGTTGGTTTTTCTTTAACCTTTTTTGGTTTTGGTTTGACTGCTTTACGACCAAAATCAGTTTTATCAGCTATAAAACCGATTATTGCCATTAAAATTATAACTCCACCAACAATAAACCAAACATAATTTTCCATTATAAAATCCATATTTAAATCCTCCTTATTCTTAAACTATAATATCATTTTTTTCTATTTTTTTCAACTTTTTATTTTTCCAAATAGTCTTCGCCTTTAAATGGTTCCGTTTTGTATAAATCCACGTAATCATTTTGTCTTAAAACCTCATACACAGCAATAGCTACACAATTAGATAAATTCAATGCTCTAACTTTGTCAGTCATAGGAAGACGCATACAATGTTGTAAATTATTTTTTAATATTTCTTTAGGTATCCCTGTACTTTCCTTACCAAAAATTAAATAAACGTCTTTATCTTTAAAATTAAATTGTGTTGGTGGTTTTTTCCCATATCTCGTAAAATAATAATAATTACCAGGATTTTTTTCTTTAAAATCATCAAAATTTTCGTATATTTGATAATCGCAATTATCAATGTAATTAACACCACATCTTTTTATCGTTTTATCATCTATTTTAAACCCTAAGGGTTTAATCAAATGCAGTTTAGAATTAGTCGCAACACAAGTTCGCATAATATTACCTGTGTTTTGTGGTATTTCTGGCTCATATAAAACAATGTTAATCATAATTCTGTTTGTTCCTGTTCTAAATCTTCTAATTTAACAATCGGTAAAAAAATATTTTCCTCTTTACATAAATCTTTAAATGTTTCTCTAAATTGTTCTAATTCTTTAATAATACTATCGGGATAAATTTTTCTGCTACTTTTAATAGCATTATAAAAATCTAATACATCTACCTCTGTTTTGTTATCATACATAGCTAGCGAAAAAGCTTGGGTTAAAACAGAAAGTGCAACATCAGGATACATAGCCGCAATGCCATAAACTCTTTTAAATTCGCTAGTTGCACTCACAATCGCTTTAATTAACAAACTAGTGACATACTCATTATATTTTATTTTTACTCCCGTTTGCATTTCTAATTTAGGAATTGTTCCTAATAATATTTGTATAGTTGTTTCTTCTGTTGGTTCTAAAATATCAATTTTTTCAAATCTTCTCAAAAAGGCTCTATCTCTTAAAATATATGTTTCATATTCAATACTAGTAGTAGCACCAATAACTTTTATATTGCCTCTATCTAATCCCGCTTTTAAAATATTAGCCAAATCCATCGGACCACTTTCTTTAGCCCCAATAAGCATATGTATTTCATCAATAAATAAAATAACTTTTTCAGTTTGTTTTAATTCTTCAACTAACTGATTAGCAACTAAAACTTGACGCCCATCTACTGTCATTGTTCCTAATAAACTGGTTGAATTTAATCGTACAATTCTATAACCTTTAAGTGCATCTGGTACAGCGTTTTTCTGTATCAAATAAGAAATTCCTTCGACAATCGCTGTTTTACCGATACCAGGTTTACCAACTAATAAAGCTGATTTTTCTGGAGTAAGTAAAATGACAATAGCCCTTTTTATTTCGTCTTCACGAGCAATGGCAGGATTAGTAATATACTTCTTTTTAGTTAAATCTTCACCATAAGTATCAATCACGCTATACATTATTATTCACCTATATATCCGAGTTTTTTTAATCTATCAACAACTTCTTCATAATCAGCAGCACGAGTAAAACGATTATGTGTGCCAGAATCTTCGCCGTCTTTAATAAAAATAGTAGTTGGCGTATAAGCATAAGTAAATTTATTATAAATTTTTGAATGCTCAGCATCAGTTAAAGCATCTAAATCTATGAAAAATATCTCAATATTATTTTTACTCATGACTTTTTTCATTGTTTCTTCATAAATATCACATGCAAAACAAGTCGCTGAACCAATTACCAAAACAAAATTTTCATGATTGTTTAATTTTGTTTCAAGCTCATTATAAGTTATTCGTGTATAGTCTTTCTCACAACCTGTTAAAAATAAAATTCCAATTATACATAATAATATTTTTTTCATAACATCACGTATAATCAATCTTATAGAAATATTAGTCTATTAGATTGATCCCTTTCTATTATATTTTTTTGATATATTAT
>CALVKL010000062.1 GCA_944332695.1 uncultured Bacilli bacterium | reverse complement strand
GAATACCAATTCTAATAGAGACATTTTCACTAATTATTTATTTTTTAATTAGGGACATTTTCAAAAATTTTTCACATTTTAAATAATTTTTGTCAAAGTCATGAAAGATAGAATAAATTTTACTTTTATTTTCTTTTATATTTGTATCTCCCCAACGATTATTATTAAGTAAAGTAAATATTAATGCACTTAAGTGTTCAGAAAAACTAAATTTTTTCCCACATTTCTTTAAATTGATTATATTTATAATTTCTTTTGATTTGTTAATATAGTCATAGTTAACTTCTTCCATATTTTGCTTTATTAAAGGAATTATTTTTCCAAAAACATCATCCGTCATAATTTGTATATTATTTAATTTAAATAATTTTAAATCATATCTCTTTTTTTCTGATATACATATTTTTATACGCTTAATTAACTCTTCATTATTTATAGATTTGACTTTTCCAATAGGGAACAAATAACCAGTTATGTTGCGATATTTAATCAATAAAATCAATTAGTTCATCATTTATAACATTGTTTAGTTCATTCATATAAATCTCGCTTTCTTTACAAAATTTTATAAAAATGACTAACAAGTTAATATTGCAATTCCTTATAAAATAAGGCTTTTACACACTTTTTATAGTGGTATCACTATTTGGGGTTCTTCCCAAGGAGTTCTAACTTTTCTAGGTCCGTTTTCATCTTCATATCCTTTAGCTTCTGGAATAACATAACCCACACAATCAATTAATTTCACGCTTGCTGTAAAGTCTTCTATTTTTATTTTAGCGGCATTACTTGGAACAAATTTAGGTTCAGTTGTCATAATAGTTTTGCCTTGCGCTGATTGAGGTATTTCGTCTAAACATCTTTTTCTTTCATATTCATCTTCAATATTAGGCACAACTAAATTTTCTATAACTTTTTTTATAAATGTTGATTTACCTGTTCTAACAGCACCTACTACTCCTAAATAAATTTCACCACCAGTTCGACTGGTAATATTTTTTATGATATCTATTTTTTCCATATATTCCCTACTTTCTGTTAATAAAATATATGTGATTCATTTTTATTTATACCAATATAAAATTAAAACATTTTATCAATATCTTTGGGAACATTGTCATTTTTGACAGCATTAATTATTTTATTTTCTTTTTCCTTAGAAATATCTTTGCCTGTCATTTTACCTAATTCTTGGATTACTTCTCTTAAAGTTTTCTCATCTTTTAAATTACCCTCTTGTAATTTTTTAGCTAATCCTAAAATAGCATCTTTGCCAACGTTAGTTTTCTTTTCGATTTTTTTAAAAAAACTATCTGAAAAATTCATATTATCAACCTCAAAATATTATATGAATATTTACAAAATAAGTTATTATTTTATTAAAAAATCATAGTTATTTTACTATGACTTTTAGAGATTCTAAATTATTTAAATTTACTTTTACTTCTTCTCCTGTTTTCATATTTTTCAAGTTAAAACAATTATTATTTATCTCATTTTCGCCTAATACAATGACATAAGGTATGTTTTCCCTATTAGCAAATTCGAAACTTTTTTTTAATTTCCTATCATTCATTTCGATATCAACTTTGTAATTTAATTTTCTTAAATTATTAGCTAAAATTAAACTTTCTTTTTTTGTATTCAATGGAATTATATAAATATCAATTAGTGATTTATTTTTAAATTGGTCCCTTTTTTTCAATATTTCATAAATTACTGATAAGCCAAAACTAATACCAACTGCAGGATATTTATTTCCATCATTGATAAAATCGGTAATCATATTATCATATCTTCCACCGCCACCGATACTACAAGTTAATTCTTCAGAATATGCTTCAAATACATTGCCGGTATAATAATCTTGACCACGAGCTAAAGTCGCAACAAATTTGGTTTTATCTTTAAGATCTAATTTATCAATATATTCTTCTAAAGTTTTTATTTCTAATAATCCTTTTTTTATCAATTCATTATCAGTATCTTGATATAGTTTATTTAACTTTAAAATATCTAGTTTAAATATACTTAGTAAATTATTAGTTGTTGTTTCATTAATTCCTATTTTATTAAATTCTTTAATTATTTCTTCTTTACTAATTTTTCCTAATTTATCAATTATTGTTATAACACTAGGAACTAATTCATTACTAATATTTTGTTCTATAATAAGTCCTGACATTAAATTACGACTATTATATTTTACTATTACATCAATATTTAATTTATTACATCCTTCAATAAATAATGATATTATTTCCGCTTCAATCATTTGGCCTTCTATTCCTACAACATCTACATCACATTGAATAAATTCTCTATCTCTTCCCGTTTTTACAGGACCATCACGATACACTCTTCCTATTTCATATCTTTTAAAAGGTAATCTTAAATCTTTAGTTATTGCAATACATTTAGCAAAAGGAACGGTCAAATCATATCTTAAACCCAATTTTCTTTTTCCTTGATCAGTTAATTTATAAATTTCATTTAAAATATCATTATTTTCATCATATTTTCCTGCTAGTAAATCATAATAACATAAAATAGGCGTTTCTAATGGCTGATATCCATATCTTTCAAACACATCTTTTAAAGTATCATTAATATAATTTCTTATTTTTTGTTGTTCTGGTAAATAATCGTAACTGCCTTTAACATTTTTTAGTTCAATTTTTCTTTTCATATATTCCTCCTTAAAAAAACTATACAGTTGCCTGTATAGTTTTTTATCAACAGACAACAAGCACCACAAATAGCACTTGCGCCTACCATTTTGTATTAACAAGTGCGATTACTATGATGATGTTGTCTATTTAAATTTGTCATAATAATCTCTCCCTAATGCCTTGATTATATCATTAAAACTTGAGCATGTCAAATATTACTTATATATTCTAGGAACTCTTTTACCAATATTACAAATAACTTCATATTCAATAGTCTTTAAATGTTTAGCTATTTTTTTTATATGTTTTATATCTTTAATTACCTCTACTTTATCACCAATTTTTACATTATCATCAATTTTTATAAATAACATATCCATACAAATGTTACCAACGATTTCATATTCTTTATCCTTTATATAAACTTGCCTTCCTTTATTAGCCCTTATAATGCCGTCACCATAACCAATGGGAACAATACCTATTTTTTCTTCTGTTTTAGATTTATAAATTCCATCATAGCTAATAGTATCACCAGGATTTAATTTTTTAATTAAAATTACTTCACTTATTAATTTGAAGGTTGAATTTAAAGGTAATGTCGTGGAAGAAAAGCCATACATAATTATACCTAAACGACAACCATTAACAAACGGTAATTTAGGATATAAAACAGTAGCTTCACTCGCTGTAATATGAACAATAGGAATATTTTTTAAATCAATATTTTCTGTCAAATTGATAAATTTTTCAAACTGTTTATTGGTTATTTTTTTATTTTTTGCTTGATAAATATGTGTATATATTCCCTCCAAAAAAATATTTTTATTATCTTTTATTTTTCTATATAATTCTTCTAATTCTTGTTTATTATCTATTCCAAGACGTTTCATTCCAGTATCTACTTTTATATGTACTTTTAAACCAATTATTTTTTTTAATGAATTATAGTAATCTAAACTGGGAATTGTTATAGTAATATTATTTTTTATACAAACATTTAAATATTTTATTGAAATAATTCCTAAACATAAAATAGGAATATCTTTAAATTCTTTTCTTATTAACAAAGCTTCTTCTAAGCTAGACACAGCCAAATAATTACAACCACCATCTATTATCGATTTAATTACTTTATTACTAAAATGACCATAGCAATCTGCTTTAACCACACCAATATAATACTTATAATCAGGATAATTTTTTATTATCGTTTTAACATTTTCTTTTATGTTTTTTAAATTAATTTCCACATATGTATTTCGATAGATCATTATAATCTCCTTTTATACAAAATAAAAACCCTTTAAGTGTTTAAATTTTAAATGGTTGGATATCAAAAGCAATTTCCAACTTTTAAATTGAATCTCCTTTTGGTAATTTTACTTTATTGGCTATATACTTTCTTTAATACTTTTTTGAATTCTTCTGGTATTTTTTTATTTACTTGTTCTATATATTTTTCATTTAAACCATATAATGCTTCGGCCATGCCGCCAACAATACATGCATTAGTGTCAGTATCACCACCATATGATATGACTTTTTTAATTGCTTCTTCAAAACTATTGGTTGTAAATAATGAATACAAGCAGATATCAATTGTATCAGAACAGGTATAATTAAATTCATTTATTTTCTTTTCACATAGTTTAATATCCAATTCTCTTAAAATAGCATCTTTTTGATAACCTTTTCTAGATAAAAATATTACTTTTGCTATAAGAGTAGCACAATCAATAGCTTCTTTGCTATTATGAGATGGTATCGTAGCTAAAATAGATTGTTTTTCGACTTCTTCTAAAGTATCAAATAAATATCCTACTGGCGCAATTCTCATCATAGCGCCATTTCCACAACTTTTTCCTTGAATATCACTATGGAGCCATTTTATAAAACCTGGAGAAAATGATTTTTCAAAGTAAGGCATACTAGGTTTTACATAATCTTCATATTTTAAACCATATTCTTTTAGTTTTTCTTCATAACTTTTACCACTTAATATAGCATCAGCAATAGCAATAGTTAAAATTGTATCATCGCTAATAAAAGAAACATCAGATATTAATTCACTAATTTCTATATTACTTGTTTTTTTTATTTGCCCATATTCATATATTGAACCTGCTAAATCTCCAATTATATTTCCATACATTGTTATAACCTCCATATAAACAAAAAATTGCTGGTCTTTAATCCAACAATTTCTGTATTTAAACTCCAAAGTTGGAGTAAAATTAGCAATGGTCGGGAAAACAGGATTTGAACCTGCAACCCCCTGGTCCCAAACCAGGTGCTCTACCAAGTTGAGCCATTTCCCGATATTATGGTGCGCTCGAAGGGATTCGAACCCCTGACCTTTTGGTTCGTAGCCAAACACTCTATCCAACTGAGCTACGAGCGCAAAATCACTTGGAGTTCAATCTAATAAAATGGTGGCTTCAGGTGGAATCGAACCACCGACACAAGGATTTTCAGTCCTTTGCTCTACCGACTGAGCTATGAAGCCAAATGGCGGTTCCGACGGGACTTGAACCCGCGATCTTCTGCGTGACAGGCAGACGTGATAACCACTACACTACGGAACCATGGTTGCGGGAGAAGGATTTGAACCTACGACCTTCGGGTTATGAGCCCGACGAGCTACCAAGCTGCTCCATCCCGCGATATAATTAATGGCGGAGAAAGAGGGATTCGAACCCCCGCGCCGTTTCCGACCTCCCGGTTTTCAAGACCGGTCCCTTCAACCAGACTTGGGTATTTCTCCA